>CAUSUG010000030.1:0-13501 GCA_963534765.1 uncultured Oribacterium sp. | reverse complement strand
CCGGTTCCTCCAGCATTTGCCGAAACTTCTCCTCTTCGCTTATGGCCATGTCTTCCGCTCCCTTCTCTGGCAATTTTTCTACTTCCATGCTACAATGACAGCCATTATACTACCGTAAAATTTTTTTCGCAAAAAAATCTTGTGTTTTGGGAATTATCAGCGTTCATCGGTGGTTTTATTGATTTAATGTTCATCAGCGGTTTTATTTAACATTTATCAGTAGTTTTATTGATTTATCTTTCATCGGTAGTTTCGCAATTTTAATATTATGAGTATGTTGAGAGTCAGGGGAGTTTAGAAATGAAGAAGTTTTTTCGTTATGTCAGTCAAAGTATAGCCGGGATGATTGGGCTTTCCGTTTATATTTTAGCGGATACCTATTTTATTTCTTCCTATGCGGGAACGGATGGTCTTGCGGTTTTGAATTTGATTCTTCCGCTGTACGGCCTTCTCAATGCCCTTGGCAATATGATTGCGGTGGGCTGTGCCACCAGATACAGCATTAGACAGGCTGCGGGAAAGGATGTAAGCTCCTTCTTCTTCCAGGCTATTTTTTGGAACTTCATTTTAGCCCTGCCCTTCACTTTCTTCGGCCTCTTCTTTCCGAAGCAGGTTTTAGCGATTTTAGGGGCAAATGCGGAATTGCAGAATCTGGGGATGAGCTACGTACGAATCATCTTAGGCTCTGCCTTCCTCTTCATGGCAAACAGCAGTATGACCGCCTTCACCAGAAATGACAAGAACCCCTCCATTGCCATGGCCGGTTCTCTGATGGGGTCCCTCTTTAACATTGTTTTTGACTATATTTTCATGTTCCCCATGGACTTGGGCATGACCGGAGCGGCTCTGGCCACCGCCCTGTCGCCGGTGGTTACCAGCCTGGTTTGCGCTCTGCATTTTCGGAGTCCGAAAAATACCATCGCCTTTCGTTGGCAAAGTCCACGTTTCAAGCACCTCTGTGCCTGCTGCAAGCTGGGATTTTCCGCCTTTGTCGGCGACCTGACCAGTGCCGTGACCATCAGTACCTTTAACGGCCTGATTTTAGGCCTTAGCGGAAATATCGGTGTTGCTGCCTACGGTGTCATTGCCAATGTTTCCTCTGTCTGCACCTGTGTATTCAACGGTTTGGCTCAAGGAAGCCAGCCCTTAATCAGCAACAGCTACGGAAAACGTGATATTCATAAGCTCCAGTCCTACCTGCATTACGGCATCGTAAGCGCTTTGGTACTGGCAGTTTTGATTGTGGCAAGCATCATTTTCCAAAGCGACTTCTGCATCTCTCTTTTTAACCGGGAAAATGATCCTATCCTCTACCAATATGCCAAGGAGGGAATTCCGCTGTATTTCATCGGTTTCCTTGCGGCCGGGCTGAACATCCTGATGGTGAGCTATTTCTCCGCTACCAGCAATCCCCGCCCCGCCTTTATCTGTTCTTTACTGAGAGGCACCATCGCTATCGTATTTTTCGCCTTTTTACTTTCTTCCCTTCTGAAAATGCCGGGGGTTTGGCTTTCCTTCCCCGCATCTGAAGCTTTCACCTTCCTGGTGGTGCTGTATTTTTACCGGAAGGAACGGAAAGAGATGAAGCTGCATTTGGAGGCGCAACAGGAGAGTAAATAAAGCCGGCGGAGGGAAGGACTGTATTCATCGAGGTGGTTCGCGCAGATGCAGTATAGGTATGAAATCGAGCACGCTCCCGCTAACCTCGCCCTGCAGCGGTACTAAGCGAAAAACTACAGTACCTTTGTTTTTCGCAAGTACCGGCGGGCTCAGATTGCTCTCTTTCATACCTATACTGCTTCTGTCGCTTCTCTTGATTGATTTCTACAGTCCTTCCCACTGCTGATGTGCAAGTAACGCGGGATAAGATCACCCCTCTTATAGACCTATACTGCTTCATTCGTTTCAGCTTATTGGTTTCTACAGTCCTTCACTTCACCGCTTTTGGCAAGTTTCAGCAGGCCAGATTACCTTTCTTGCAGTCCTATACTGCTGCATTCATCTAACCTTATTGATTTCCAGGTATAAGGTTGCAATTCTTTTATCCGTAATCATTTAGCTTAATATTTCAGACGAAGGCAGCGGCTCCGCGGAGTGCATATAGCACCATCGGAAGACCGCTTTTATTTTTCCTTCTCTCGGCATGGAGGTCTGTGCTTTTTTAGCAAACAAGCAGTCTAAGAAGCCATTCAATTCCTTTGCGTTATTATCAGCATATTTTTCCACCCTGAAAGTTGTTTTTAAAAAGATTGAACCGCCCTACAACCTTGATTTACAAGGGTGTAGGGCGGTTTTCATCAACACGTTTTGTCCTATACGCTAACTATACAAGTCATATCGTAGATTGATTGCAAAATAAGTCTCTAAGAGGATAATATAAGCTCGTCACTGCTTAGGATAACCTACGAAGCGAAGTACTATGGGACTTAAAAAGCTAAAGCGACAGATGCAGTACAGGTCTGTAAGAGGGGTAATCTGAACCCGTTAGCGCTTACAGATAGCCTGCGAAGCGAAGCACTGTAGAACTTAAAAAGCTAACGCGACAGATGCAATATAGGTATGAAAGAGGGCAATCTGAGTCCGCCGGTATTTACGAAAACCAGCGGAGGGAAGACTGTAGAAACCAATAAGTGAAGCGAATGAAGCAGTATGGGTCTATAATAGGGGTAGTCTGAGCCCGTCGGTACTTACTGAAAGCGAGTGAAGCGAAGCTTGAAGTTAGTACCGCTACGAGGCGAGGCTAGCGAGAGCGTGCCCCATTTATAGACCATACTGCTTCAGAGCGCTTTCTTATAACGAGTGCAGTCCTTCCCTTCGCGGGGGCTCGTTAGCGGGAGCATGTTCAATTTCATGCCCATACTGCATCAAAGCATCCCTATTTATCTTCCAAAATGATACTGTAGCAAAAGCTCTTCGCTTCATCCGGTCCCAGAGCGATGCGGTCTTTCATGGAGCATAGCTCCTCCATTACGCCTTCTCTTCCGGGGAGGCTTGTCCATGGCTCTAGGCAAAGGAAGGGTGTCTTCTCTCCATAGGGCTGCCAGAGGGCGATGTAGGGGTAGTCCTCATAAAGAAAGCGAAGGGATACCGGCTCGTCATCACTTCCCAGTACCAGCTCTCCTCCGCTGTGTGCCAGCACCACCGCATCATTTCGGAACAGAACGGTTTCCAAGGGGAGACGTCCGTTTACCAAAGCAAAATTCTCTCGTTCCTCCAAAGTAAGTAAGTCTTTTGAAAAACGAACCTTCTCCATCATGGCTTCCTGCTTTGGGAAATGAATGGCATAGTCACTTATTGCCTGCTTCTTGGAAAATGGGAGGTAGAAACCGGGATGTCCTCCCAGCGCAAAATACATTACCTCAATTCCCAGATTCTCCACTCTGGAGCAAACATCCAAACGGTTGTCCTTTACCCGGTAGCTTTGCTGTAAACGGAAGGAAAAGGGGTAAATCTTTCTGGATTCTGCGCTATCCCGAAATTCCAAGGTGCAGGAGTCCTCTTCCTGATCCACGATACGAGCCTGCATGGAGCGTAAAAAACCATGCACGTCCATGGGGTATTTCTCTCCATTGTAATAATAGGCTTTTTGAAAAAGACGTCCGATAAAGGGGAAAAGAAGCGGGGAACGCTCTTTCCAATACTTTGCATCCCCCTGCCATAAGCACTCTCTGTTTCGTTTTTTGTCAAACACGGACTGTAATTCCGCTTCTCGGTTAATCTCCACCTGCAACAGGGCGGACTCAATCTTTATCATGTCTTTTCCCTCCTTTAAACGGAACAGCTCCCTCTGTTCCTGCACCGACTTTTCCCGATGCCTCTGTAATTATTTCTGTCGTTACTTCTGTCAATATTTCTGCCTACAATCTTGCCTTGCAAAATTCCTTTGCAATCCTGCATGCCCGATAAGCTCAGAACACAGGAGCGCTTGCAAGATGCATACTCTATTTATGCTCTAGTTATGCTTTCTTCCGATTTCTGGTATGCCGGTCAATGATGGCCTGCTGCTCCTTGGTCAAATGAAATTCCTGTCCCATATGATCCAGCTCTTCATGGCCAACATGATCACATTTTCCGGATTTCGCATAACTGCAATATGCACAAGAGCCATTTTCCCGGTGCTCCTTCCGTAAAGCCCGAATGATGGCAACTACAATTAACGCCACAATGGCCAGTACGATAACGTTTC
The DNA here is from genome assembly GCA_963534765.1 of uncultured Oribacterium sp. GTDB lineage: Bacteria > Bacillota > Clostridia > Lachnospirales > Lachnospiraceae > Oribacterium. The sequence goes on along the minus strand of CAUSUG010000030.1, from coordinate 9,315 downwards.
CCATTTTTCTTCCTTTCTCTAATAAATAATAAACCGCTAGATTATCCCGGATGAACAACTGAAGCTGATATCCTGAGATAAAGCTATCTGTTACAAAAACTGCTTAATACCCCCAGTTGCTTGGAGCCCCTAGCTATTTGATACCATAGCTACTTGATACCACAGCGTTTTAATAAAGCTTTCTGCTGAATAAGACAGTTCGTAAAACGAACTTACTTACTATATTATAGCAAAACCGTCATTTTCCAAAGGTTTATTCTAAAAATTAATATTCTTTAGGATTTCTTCAAAAAAACTTGGTTTTTGAGCTATCTCTTTTCGGATATCTCTTTTCGGATATCTCTTTTCCCTATCTATCGCAAATGACAGTAAAAACCGGCTCAATACGCAACAAAATATCTCCGGCTTTGCCTCTGTCATTTTCTAAGAATTAGAAATGAAAAAGAGCCCTGCAAGGCAGGAGCTCCTTTCCAAGCTCATTCCGTTTTCCGGAATACATTCATAAAAATCTTTATGCCATGGCCTTCTCCACTGCCAGCTCTTCGGAATCGGAAAGAGTTGCCGCTTCCTTGTAAGGTCTGAACAAGCCCCAAAGTCCTACAAGAATCAGGATAAAGGCAACGATGGTGAATGGGTTAAAGCTAACCTCACCGGTTACCAAACCGCCTACCTGATAAATAACCAGAGATACACAGTAAGCCAGGAAGCACTCCCAAGCAATAGCGAAGAGTGTCCATCTACCGTTGTTCATCTCTCTCTTGATGGCACCGATAGCTGCAAAGCAAGGTGCGCAGAGAAGGTTGAAAGCAAGGAAGCTGTATCCTGCTACGCCGCTGGCAAAGTATTCCTTAACCTGTGGCCAGATTGCCGTACTGTCATCTTTTAAATCTACGCTTCCCGCATAGTGGAAGAGGGTACCGAAGGTTCCTACTACGTTCTCCTTCGCGATAAGTCCGGTAAGAGCTGCCACAACAGCCTTCCACTTTCCCCATCCGAGAGGAGCAAAAAGCCAAGCCAAACTATTACCGAAAGCTGCCAGGATAGAAGTATCCATATCATCCTCAGGAAGATACTGTAAGCTAAAGTTAAAACGGGATAAGAACCATACCAGAATGGTAGCCAAAAGGATAACGGTTCCCGCCTTCTTAACGAAGGACATCCCTCTTTCTCCTACACTCTTTAAGATGTCAATAGGTCTGGGCATGTGGTATGCAGGAAGCTCCATAACGAATGGTGCCGGCTTTCCGGCAAACATCTTGGTCTTCTTTAATACGATTCCGGAGAACACGATAGCACATATTCCCAGGAAATAAGCACTCCAGCCTACCCAGGCAGAGCCGTCAAACATCGCTCCCGCTAAAAGAGCAATGATGGGAAGCTTTGCGGAACAGGGAATAAAGGTGGTGGTCATAATGGTCATACGACGATCTCTATCATTCTCTACGGTACGAGATCCCATAACACCGGGAACACCGCAACCGGTACCGATCAGCATAGGAATGAAGGACTTTCCGGAAAGACCGAACTTACGGAAAATTCTATCCATGATAAAGGCAACTCTGGCCATGTATCCGCAACCCTCCAAGAAAGCAAGGAAGAGGAAGAAGGTCAGCATCTGGGGTAAGAATCCGATTACCGCACCCAAACCGGCGATAATTCCGTCGATTACAAGACCCTGAATAGCCTCACTTACATTCATCGCTTCCAAAGCGGAGGTAGCAATGCCCGGAATAGATGGAACATCTACCAGACCAAAGAAAGACCATGGATCGGAACCGAACAGAACGTCATTTACCCAGTCGGTCATAGCGGTTCCCACAGTGGTAATAGAAATATAGTACACCAGGAACATCGCTGCGGCGAAGATGGGGATTGCCAGGAAACGGTTGGTTACGATGGCGTCAATCTTATCGGAAACGGTAAGTCCCTTCTGCGCTCTCTTTACATAAGCCGCATCGATAATGCTCTGAATGTAGTTGTATCGCTCATTGGTGATAATACTCTCGGAATCATCATCCTCCGCCTTCTCTACAGCGGCAATGATGCTCTCCACATCTAAGTTCTTCGCCTTCTCCGGCATTTCATTACGAATCTTATCATCTCTTTCGAAAAGCTTGATGGCGAAGAAACGCTTCTGGCTCTCCGGTACATTGCCCTCTAAAAGATTTTCAATGGAGTTGATCGCTCCTTCCACCTGCTCGGAGAACTTGTGCTGTACAACAGTGTCGTTCTTCCCATTGGCTTCTGCAACGGCTAAGGCAGAGGCCTCCGCAACACCCTTGTTTCTTAAAGCGGAAATGCTGACTACCTTACATCCCATAGCCTTTCCCAGCTCTTCCAGATTCAGCACATCTCCGTTCTTCTCTACCACATCCATCATATTGATGGCCATAATAACGGGGATGCCTAATTCCTTTAACTGGGTAGAAAGGTAAAGGTTTCTCTCTAAGTTGGTTCCATCCACGATGTTTAAGATGGCATCCGGGCGGTTATTGATTAAATAATTTCTCGCTACCACTTCCTCCAGGGTATAAGGAGAAAGAGAATAAATTCCGGGAAGGTCTGCGATAACCACATCCTTGTGTCCCTTAAGCTTTCCTTCTTTCTTTTCTACAGTAACACCGGGCCAGTTTCCTACATACTGGTTGGAACCGGTGAGCTGGTTAAACAATGTGGTTTTGCCGGCATTCGGGTTTCCGGCAAGCGCGATGGTAATGGCCATGTCTCTCCTCCTAGTTCTTTAATTCTACTTCAATCATCTCGGCATCTGCTTTACGAACGGATAATTCATATCCCCGTACTGTAAGCTCCAAAGGGTCTCCCAATGGCGCCACCTTACGAACCAAAAGCTCCGCTCCCTTGGTTAGGCCCATGTCCATAATTCTTCTCTTTACAGCGCCCTCGCCTGATAGTTTCTTTACGACAGCGCTCTGTCCCGGTTTTAAATCTTTCAGTGTCATCTTGTCCTCCACCTTCTCTCGCTGGTAAAACTCTCTGAATTCCTCTCTTCCAATCTTCTCCGGCATGCGCCCCATAACTTTCGAAGAGAAAAATTCTGAGATCCTTTTAGGTTCATTCTATACCTTTACACCATGATTTTGTTCGCCATCTCTTTACTGATGGCTACCCTGGCATCCTTAACCTTTACAATGACATTGCCCATAGAGGTGGAAATAACGGTAACCTCTCCCCCTACTACAAAGCCCAGGTCGCTAAGATGCTGTCTCACTTCTGCACTTCCACTAATCTTCTGGATAATCTGTGGAACCCCTGTTCCTGCTAATGTTAATGGCATAGTCCCTCCTTCCGCTGTAAATACTTTTTCTTTCTTAGTTTCAAGATTCCAGTTGTTTTTGAAAAAGCCTAACACAGCCAGTCTATACAGCACGAATCTGCCTCATTAAATTAGCACTGTCTAACCATAAAGTCAAGATTTTGTAAGAATTAATTAGCTCTGAGTAGGATTGTATTTAATTAAAATATGAAATTCCAGATATTTAATGATGGCAATGTCAAAAAATTCTCCACAAAAGCTTGCCTGTAGGAAAATTCAGGCTTATAGGGCAAAAGCTGTTGATGACGCCCCCATCGGCATATCCCAAAAAGGACTGTAAAAAAATTAAAAAGCTTCTCCATACAACGAGTATCGCACACTACACGTGCGATACTCGTTAAAAATAAGACCTGAAACAGGGTAATCTTAGATTGCTCCTGTTTCAGGTCTTATTGCCAAAAATTTATTTCTTCGCTTACGCTTTAATCTTTTGATCCTTTAATTTCGCATAAAATTCTTTGATTTTGGTGAAAGATTCCGGACTTAAAACATGCTCCATGCGGCAGGCGTCCTGGGAGGCGGTGTAGGCATTGACCCCTAAGGCCACCAGCACATCCGTTAATACCGTGTGCTTTTCATAGGTTCCCTGGGCGATGGACAGACCGTGCTCGGTTAAGCTTAAGGCTCCCTTCTCGTCCACTTCCACCTTTCCCTCTTCCCGAAGGCGCTTTAAGGCAATGCTGACACTGGGCTTGGAAAATCCCAGCATATTGGCAATGTCAATAGCTCTGACATTTCTATGGTCCATGGACAGCATCAGGATGGCCTCCAGATAGTTCTCCTCTGATTCATGACTTTCGTATGGTTTCATTCCCTATTTCCTCCCTTTGTGCTTTCTTTGGATTCTTATTGCCGGAGAATTCCATCCGGCATTTTTATCTCTTCGGCTTTTCCCTCCGTTCAGAACGGGACGCATATTTCTTAGGATGCCTTCTTAGCCAAGGCTTTCTTTCTCCGTTTTCCGGCTTCCAGTACCTCTTCCTTGTCCGCTTCGATTTCCTCCTCCGGAATCAAAGGTGTCATGCTCTTCAATCCGGTTGCGATGGTGGAAATGTTATGGAACAGGGCGGAGTTGGAAGGTGTCATAATACCGGCTAAACCTAAGGCAATCAGCATAGCGTTAAAACCGATAATAAAGTTGTAATTGCCGTGAATTCTCTTCATCAAACGGTTGCTCAGCTTCTTTAAGATAACCAGTTCGTAAAGGTCGCCCTCTTGGATAGTAATGTCCGCAACCTCCTTGGCGATAGCCGCTCCTGCGGAAATGGCGATTCCCGCATCCGCTTCGGAAAGAGCCGGGGAGTCATTAATGCCGTCTCCTACCATGATTACCTTTCTGCCTAAGCGATGCTCTTCCTGAATAAAGCTTGCCTTATCCTCCGGAAGAACCTCTGCATGGAACTCATCCACGCCAACCATTCTGGCTACTGCATGGGCAGTCTTTTTATTATCTCCGGTCATCATTACAACCTTGTCGATACCCAGAGCCTTTAAGTCCTGAATAACACCAACCGCTTCTTTTCGTAAAGGATCGGAAATCAGGATTACGGTGGTGAGCTCTCCATCCACCGCAAGATAAAGGGCGGAATGCTCAGGCGGAATGCTTGCCAGCTTCTCCTCTTCGCCCTTTGGTACGGTACAATGCTCGTCATCAAAGATAAAGTGATGGCTTCCGATTAGCACGTGCTTTCCTTCGTAAATGCTGGAAATTCCGTGGGCTACCACATATTCCACCTTGGAATGGCGCTCCGCATGATGTAAATCTCTGGCTTCCGCCTCGGCCACAACTGCATTTGCCATGGAATGAGGATAATGCTCCTCAAGACAAGCAGCCATACGAAGCATCTCATTTTCATCCGCATTATTGAAGGTGATAATGTCTTCTACCTTCGGCTTAGCGTATGTCAAGGTTCCGGTCTTATCAAAGACGATGGTGTTGGCCTCGGAAATGGCCTCCATAAACTTTCCGCCCTTGACGGAAATCTTGTGCTTTCCGGCTTCTCTCATAGCGGAAAGTACCGCTACCGGCATAGAAAGCTTCAAAGCACAGGAGAAGTCTACCATTAAGAAGGCTAAAGCCTTAGTCACATTTCTGGTGAGCAGGTAGGTCAATGCCGCACCGCCCAGGCTATAAGGCACCAGCTTATCCGCCAAATGGGAAGCCTTGTCCTCTGTTGCGGACTTTAACTTCTCCGACTCCTCAATCATTTTTACAATACGATCATAGCGTCCGGAGCCTGCCAGCTTCTCTACGCGAATACGGCATTCTCCCTCTTCCACTACGGTTCCCGCATAGGCGGAGGAGCCGATTTTCTTCCGAACAGGGATGGATTCTCCGGTCATGGAAGCCTGGTTCACCATAGCCTCACCAAAGCTCACCTTTCCGTCCAAAGGAATCATATTTCCGGTACGGACAATGATTTCCTGTCCTACTTCCACTTCATTTAAGGGAAGTAAAACTTCCTCGCCCTGAACCAAGGTCCAAACCTTGTCCACATTTAAGGACATGGTTCTCGCCAGGTCGTCCACAGACTTCTTATGAGTCCACTCTTCCAGGATTTCTCCTACGGAAAGGAGGAACATTACGGAGGACGCGGTATCGTAGTCTCCGGTTAAGATGGAAGCGGAAATTGCCACCGCATCCAGGAGGGAGACTTCAATCTTTCTTTGGAAGAGAGTCTGTAATCCCTTAAACAAGTAGGGAATCGCCTTTACTCCTGTAATCACCCGCTTTAAGGGGATGGGATAGAAGAGGGTGGAAATCACTCGATCCACTACTGTCAGCACTAATTTGTCTTCATATTCTCTGTTTAAGGCTCTACCGGTCTGACTTGGTACAAGGCCTTCATTTCCCTTATAAGAAAAACGGGACAGGGCAAGAATCATGCCTTCCCGTTTTCCTTCGTAGAAAATGACTGCATCTCCGGTTCGGTCATAAACCTTCGCCTCAATGACTCCCTCCTGGGCCTTGAGATAATACTCAAGGATATCTGCCTGTGCCATGGTCATGTGCTTCTGCATGGCGTGAACACGGATACGCCCCGGGGATTCATGCAAGATATTCCATTTCATTTTCCCTTACCACTTCTTTCTCAAAATTACAGAGCCGGGAATGCGTAAATCCCTTCCCTAGGATCAATGCCTTTCCGGCTCGAGTTACTTCTGATTCAGTTTCCGTTGATTCAGTTTCTGTTGATTAAACTTCCTTTGCATCGAAGTCGGAAACTTCTTCAAAATCCTCGATTAAAGAGTTCTCTGCAGCCTCTGCTCTCTTCTCGTTGATGCGCTTTGCATCTGCATAGATATCCTCGCAGCTTTCCTTAATGCCGGTGCTTACCTTCATAACGCAATCCTGTCCTCTAAGAACTGCTGCAGCTGCCTCTGTGTAAAGCTTCTTCGCGTCGGTAGAAGCCAAAATCTTCATACCTGCTGTTCCGAATAAAACTCCACCTGCGAAAATTCCAATCTTCTTCCATGCCCAATTTGCTAAAAACATATTCTTTCCTCCTCTTGTTTTGCTATACATAAACTACTATTTGCTACTAAAGAATAAAGCTTTCTTGCATTTGACACTCTGTTGTGCACTACGGTTAAAGTCTTGTTCTTTAGAACGAGCATATTGTAAAATAGGAATTATTATTAAGTCAAGGCTAACTCTTTTGTATTTCGTTTCCATTTTTAATACAATGTAGTCTACGCTAACAAAAGTTAGTAATGAATAACTTGTAACATCGATTATTGAAAAAGTCAAGGGGGAAGTGCTGTATTCATTGAGGGGCAACGCGCAGATGCAGTATAGGTATGAAATCGAGCACGCTCCCGCTAACTTCGCCCTGCGGGGGAAGGAACAGAAAAAATTAAAGGTGCCCGCTCTGATGGAGTATGGGTCTGTAATCGGGGCACGCTCCCGCTAACTTCGCCTTCGTAACAGTACTAACTTCAAGCTTCGCTTTGCTCGCTTTCAGTAAGTACTGACGGGCTCAGATTGCCCCTCTTACAGACCCATACTGCATCAGTCGCTTCAGTTTATTGATTTCTACAATCCTTCCTACCGCTGTTTTTCGCAAATACCGGCGGGCTCGGATTGTCCCTCTTTCATACCTATATTGCTTCTGTCGTCTCAGTTTATTGATTTCTACAGTTCTTCCCTTCGATGGCTTTCTGCAAATATCAGTGAGCTCAGATTGCCCCTCTTACAGACCTATACTGCATTAGTCGCTTAAGGATATTATTTTTTCAGCTCATTACCTTCTGCTTTTCCCCAATCCAATTCTTGATGTCGAAGGCCGTCATCTTCCCATCCGGCAAATAGTTCCTGAATCTTCGTTGCTTTGGGATTTTTATATTGTGATGGTTTAACGGTTTCTTGCATATCATGGTTTATATCTTGTTGTTTCTCTCGTTCCATCTCTTTCTCTCCATGAAAAGATAAAATATCGCACACTTCGCGAGCGATACTCGTTAAGAATTAAAGAAGGTCAGGGATTTCTCCCCGACCTTCTTTAATTCTCTAGAAAAATTACTTAAGAGTGATCTTAGCGCCTTCAGCCTCAAGCTTAGCCTTGATATCATCAGCCTCAGCCTTGGAAGCACCTTCCTTAAGAACCTTTGGAGCTGCCTCAACGAGGTCCTTAGCTTCCTTAAGTCCAAGACCGGTAGCCTCACGAACAACCTTGATAACCTTGATCTTGTTTGGTCCTACATCAGTAAGCTCAACATCGAACTCAGTCTTCTCTTCCTCAGCTGCGCCTGCACCTGCACCAGCGCCTGCTGCTGCAACTACTACACCTGCTGCTGCGGAAACACCAAATTCCTCTTCGCAAGCCTTTACCAAATCATTTAATTCCATTACGGAAAGTTCCTTAATTGCTGCAATAAACTCTTCAACAGTTAACTTTGCCATTGTATTATCCTCCATTATTTTTATTTTTTGAAAATGTCACGGAATAAATTCCGTATTAAGCTGCTTTACGCTGCTTCTCCGCCGTCCTTCTGTGCAATCTGATTAAGCACACGTGCGAAATTGCTGACAGGGGACTTGATGGATCCGAGAAGTCTTCCAAGAAGCTCTTCTCTGGATGGAATCTCTGCCAATGCCTGAACTGCCTTTGCATCGTAGAACTTTCCTTCCACTACTGCACCCTTAAACTCTAACTTTGGTGCTGTTTTTGCAAACTTTGCAAAAATTCTTGCTGCCGCTGTAGCATCGTCCTTAGATACTGCCAAAGCAGTAGGTCCATCTAATACTACGTCTAACTGAGCAAAATCTGTACCCTCTGCGGCTCTCTTGATTAAGGTGTTCTTGAAAACCTTGTACTGTACACCGGCTTCTCTTAATGCTTTACGAAGCTCTGTGTCCTGTGCTACGGTAAGACCACGATAGTCTACAACAGTAGCGGCAACAGCACCGTCCAAAAGGGCCTTAATCTCGTCGATGATCGGCTGCTTTAATTCAACCTTTGCCATTCCTTGCTTTCCTCCTTCTGTAATTTTTCTAGAAAGTATTAACGGAAACGAGAGGCTTTCTTCTTCAAAGTATCCGGAAAATGCAAGACACAAACTCGCATAAATCCGTTACTTCATTTTAGAAGAATAAAAAATCCCTTGCCAAAGACAAGGGATGAACGCACATAATAGGATAAATCCTAGCTCTTTCCTCGGCGGGCGATTTCTCTTTACATCCTGTCCTTCTTACTGTCGCAGAAAAACTGCAAAACCAGTTCGAAAGCTTAGATACCTGCTGTCTTCGGTTAATACCTTGCAGATACTAGCATCTTTCCGAGATAATGTCAAGAAAAATCGCAGATTGCTTAATCACAAATTGTAGACATAATTATATTAAGGGACAAATCCTATGTCTTATATTTAAAAAACAAAATTCCCAACTGCCTATGCAGACAGCTGGGGAATCATTCTTTGCCGGATTTGTAGTCACACTACTTACCCGAACCTTCCTTAGACAAATGTAACATCAAGAAGTC
>CAUSUG010000029.1:0-13555 GCA_963534765.1 uncultured Oribacterium sp. | reverse complement strand
ATCTTAAATATTTCTGAAAATGGGTAATTCAAATTGCAAAAGTACCGATAAAATAGTATGATGAACACACCGATAAACTTTTTTTCAGTAAGGGTAAAAGAAGTTTATTTTGGAGAAGGAGGAGCCATGAAAATCGAGAAAATTGATGACAACTCCATCAAGTGTACTTTATCCAGTTTGGATTTATCTTCAAGAAATATAAATCTAAGGGATATGACCTATGGCTCGCAGGCTGCCAAGCAGCTCTTTAATGAAATGATGTTGAAGGCAAAGGAAGAAGTGGGATTTGCAATGGACAACACCCCTCTGATGATAGAGGCTATCCCTTTACAGGGTGGTGCGGTTCAGCTCATTATTTCTAAGGTGGATGATCCGGAAGAATTAGATACACGCTTTTCGAAGTTTTCCACCGCAAGCAACGGACAAAATGGCTGGATTTCAGAACTGGCCACCCAGATTCTTGAAGGCGCTCACGGACTGATGAAACAGTTGAAGGAGACAGAAGACAACAGTGATGAGGAGTTAGATGCTTCTCAGACAGAGACTAGACAGCAGGAAAAGAAAGAAGAAGGGCTTCGCTTATACCGTTTTCAGAGCTTAGACAGAGTGATTGATGCGGCGAAAGCAGTTCATGGCATGGATTTAGGAAACAATAGCCTTTATAAAGACGTGGATAAGAAGGAATTTTACCTTTCTATACATAGTAAGAATGAAGATATGGAAACGCTAAATCGCGTGGCAAATCTTTTGCTGGAATACGGAGAGAGATTACACGGTAATATGGCCAGTGAGGCCTATTATCAGGAACATATGGAATGTTTGATTCCCAATTCTGCATTGGAGAAATTACAGACAGTTTAAATCCCTTACAAAGTAAAGCAGATGTGATATACTGTTAGCTGCCAATTCTTAAGAAAAGAAGGAGGAAGGCTATGGAAGAAATTACCAAGGATATGAAGATCGGTGATATTCTGGCTTTAAATGAGCTGATTGCACCGTTTCTCATGCAAAACGGCTTAGGCTGTGTATCCTGTTCCGCATCCAGCGCAGAGTCTTTGGAAGAAGCTTGCGAACTCCATGGCATCAACGTGGAAGATTTGACGGAAGATTTAAACGATGTTTTAAGAGAGTATTTGGAAACACAGGAAGCATCACAGAACGGGTAAAAACTTTTAAAAAGAAAAGAAGGCAGCTTGGCAGAATTTGCCGGGCTGTTTTTTTCTTCCGGGGAGACTGTTGCTTTAGTATTACTTTAGTATTGCTTTGGGCTATAAGCCGGGAATTTCGAAATTTTCCATGGGAGAAATATGCTGAAATAGTGTGAAGAAAAATTTTTTTGAAAAAAATCGAATTTCCTGTTGACAACTAGGAATTCAAAGTGTATTATAGCCTCAGTTAGATAAAACTAACTGTTGTGAATTTGCAAATACCTGGTTTGTAAACTTCATAACTGCCCGGTGTTCGTGTCCTCCTGACCATAAGCACGACACATGGGAAATCTCCTGAAATAAATAGACTCAACTTAAGTGTCCGTCCACAAGACGGGAAGAAAGCAGAAGGCGCTCACCTTCTGCTTTTTTCGTTCTCAAGGAGTATCCTTCGCAGAATGTAAAGTATTTCCTTGTAAAAAAGAATGCAATGGCAGTTCTTTCTGTTTGTTATAAATTCAAAGAAAATGACGATAATAGATAGACGTATTGTACAAAAATTAAAAATTAAGAACTAAATTGGGCGATTTTACAAAGGACATTCGGTAAAGAGCTAATGCGGAAGGCTTTCCGGAGGAAAAGACGGAAGGAAACAGGTATTTAAGAGGAATGTCTGTTGAAGGGAGTATTTATGAAGCGCTTTTTAGCACTATTTTTGGCCGTGTCTATCAGCTTACAGAGCTTTACCGCTGTGGGAGAAAGCTCAAGACTTGTAGGGGATAGTTCCGTTTTGAATGGGCAAGCTACGGAGGAAGGGATATCTTCCGAGGAATTCACCGGATTGAGCCGGGAAAACGGAGAGGAGAATAGGGAGGAGACTGTAGCACAGGGAGATGCCGAAGCAGCTTCCAAAGTTGAAGTAAGCACCACTGATGCAGGAACCACTGAAGAAACAGGAGAATCCCGGGAAAATCTTGCGGCTCAAAGCAGGGAAGCGAATGAGCAGGAAGGATTTTCAGTAAAAGAAAGTGCTAAGGAGGCGGAAGCCTTGGAAGAATCGGAAGGGGAAACACTTCCTACTTTGTCCTACTCTACCATCGAAAGAAACGAGAAAAAGCAATTTCAATATAAGGATGATGAGATTAGTGTAAATGCCGAGCTGGAATATCCGGAAAGTCTGCCGAAGGGCGTTGTGTTTTTGGTTCGTCCGATTTTAGAGGAGGAAAGAAAGGAGCAGTACCGGACTTATAAGGAGGCTTTACTGGAAGCAAAAAACGAAAGGCAACAATATACAGAGAATGGTTAAAGTGCCGGGAAAGAGGGCTTTGTACTCCATGACCTTAGACTGTATGATGTAGGCTTTTTCCTTAAGGAAGAAAAAACCGGAGATTGGGAAGAGGTTCAGCCGGAAAAGGGCAGTGTAAAGATTAATTTTACTCTTCAGGAAGCTTTGGAGGGAGAGGGAAAGCTGCAGGTAACCCATCTTCCTATTAAGCAGGAAAAAAAGCAGGAGGGAATCAACAGCTTAGAGATTCCGAATCTGCAAAAAGAAGATATTCTTGTGGAGGATTTGGAGGTTAAGGAAAACAAGGCCTTCTTCAGCAAGAAAGAACGAATTCAGTTTAGTCTGGATAGCTTCTCCACCATTGGAATTTATAAAGGAGAGGTCAATGCAACAGATCATATTTTAAATGATGTAAAATTTACTTTAAATAACATCAATGTACAGCTAAAGAACAGGGGAGGACAAAAGGATTTTCAGCAAGTTGGAAAAGAAGGAAATACCGTTAGCTGGAAATTAAATGAGAATTACTCTCCCTATGAAGTGGAAAACTTACATATGGATATCCGTTTGGTAAGGCCGGGAGACAGCTTTACCGTAAAAAATGGAGAAAAAATTCTCTTCAGCTTCCCTTCTATTTTACGGGCAAAAGGAGCCGGTACCTATTACAATACCGGATATCCCGCTAAAAAATTCTATAAATTTACCATCCGGGAGAATCCTGCCACCAAGAATTGGGAGCTGGAAGTGGAATTCTTACAGGATTTTGAGCTTTCCGCTTATGGGGAGATTAAAGGAATCATCACCTTGGATTTTAGCCTGGACTCTACTAAGCTTACGGAAAAGACGGATAATTCTGTAGAGATTTCCTTGCCGGAGCAAAATTATAAAATTATTTTTCCACCTCTTCCTTCTGTGATTTCCGGGGTAAAGAAGGTGGCGGATGCTCAGCCTGCCAAGGGACAGGTGGCATGGAATATTACTGTGGGAGAGGATTCTCCCGGTGTTGCCTTAAACGGTTTAACCGTTACCGACAGCTTTCCAAGCAATCATCAGGTCTTTAAATCGGCTACCTGGTTGGGAAAGAAAGATCCCTTAACTGGTCAGGATATGACTCTCCAAATGACGGAAGCTTCGGGAGGCGGAAGTGGTATGAGCACCTACAGCTATACCTTCCCGGAGAGCGGAGAAGTGATTCGTGCTCCCCAGACGATTCGGATCGTTACCGGCATTCGGGGAGAGGTATATAAGGATAAAAATGCCACTACCCTTAGAAATAACGTGAGCTTAAGTCATAAAAGTGAAGCTCGTCTTCCCAAGGATACGAGCAAAAGATCTACCTTTGCTTTAACCACGATTCCGAAGATTAGCTTAAATAAGAGCGGAACACAGGTCAGCGGAAATCGTGTCCGTTGGAAAATGGACTTTAATAACAACAGAGCGGCAGCCTATCAAGCCAGAGTATTGGATAATCTGGGGAAGGGCCTTACTTTAGATGAGAGCAAGGGAATCACCATTCGCTATGGAGATAGAGAGGCCACCGTTTTAAAGCCCAATAACAATCATGTGAATCTGGCGGGAAGAGGCTTTGGAGACGTTAATGATGTATCCTATACCTATAGTAAGGGCACAGGCCCCAATGGGGGAGATACCCTGACCCTTGCCTTCGGCACTCGCTTTAAGGAGCCTTACAGCATTGAGTTTGATACCCTGGTAGCGGAGGATTTTCCTTTACAGGGAAGCGGAACAGACACAAGCATTGGGAACAAGGCCCAGGTGGTAGCTACCTATCCCACAGGGGACGGGGTAGGCAGCGGAATTTCCGAGGAACTCTTTAATGAAACCCCAACCATTTCCGCCCCCTTTAAGTCCATTTTCCTGGAGATTAAGGGAACAGGAACGGATTCCAGAAAGGCTCTGTTAAACTGGAGAGTAAAGGCCACCACCAAGGAAAATTATGAAAAATTAAAGCTTGTTATCAACAATGGACAGTATCATGAATTTAACAGCCTAAATCTTCGCTATGGAGAAGGGGCTTCCGCTTCCAACCTATTTGTGGATAAGGCAAGCAGAGACAAGCTTGTGAATCAAACACAGACGGAAACCATTATGGCAAGCGACGGGGTTACTCCTATTGCTACCTTAAACCTGACCTATCTTCCCAGCACCGGAGCTCCGGCAGGGGGAAATGTGGAATTAACCGTAATCCGAAACAACGCAGTTCCTGTAGAAGAGCGTTTTGATATTGGCTTACTGTCCTGGAATCACGATTCCAAGGCACTGTACTATATGACGAGAAAGGATGGAAATCATTACTTTGGTAGTAATGCCACCCTGTCTCTCTATACCCATAAGGAGGATATAAACCCCTTTAAGACGGTGAGGTCTGTGGCGGATCCTCAGATGATGAGTCAGGATATGCTGAGAAAGACGGTGCAAAGCTTTTACGATGATGAGCAGAAGCGTGCCTATTTCCGTTTCCAAATTACGGCAAATGCCAGTCGTATGGAAGATTTGAAGAACTTTGTATTACAGGATGGTCTGCAAAATATTTTCAAATACCAAAAGCCCAACGGGCAGACACAGCCTTTGGATTCCAAGTATTTTACCATTACCACGGCATCGGACAGCAAATATCCCACACTGGCAAGAATCGGAAGCGGAACTGCGGAACAGATTGTGTCCGGCAGTGAGCTGACGGTAGATAATGTGGCGAAGAGGGTAGAACTGAACTTACAAAATCCTTTAAGTGATACTCTGTACATGGATATTTATGTTTATCTGAATCAGGAAGGGCAGGATGTTCTTTTTGAAAATACCAATGCGGCAGGGCTTAATTTGCAGGAAGCCACCATCAGCACCACCAATAGAGTGACTATCACCTCTACCAGTTTTCCCACCTATTTAAGTGGCGGAAATACGATTGTTCATGACGCAACAGCCTCAGGAACCGGAAAAACCCAGGTGATTCCCAATAAGATCTTGGTCAAGGAGGGAGAACAGGGTAAGGCAGGTTCCCGCTATCAGGGTGTTATGAACTGGAAGGTGCTGATTAATCCTCTGGGCGGAAATATTACCGGAGGAACCGTACTGCTGGATAAGATTCCCAAAGGGCTATTCCTGGATATGAAGTCCATTAAGCTCTATAGAGTAAAGCATCAGGATCATTCTATAGAGATTAACGGAGATGTAAATGATCCCAACAATGCCACACTAGTGCCGGATACGGAGTGGGAAGCCAAGCGACTTCGCCACTTTGATGACCAGCATGACCTGGTGACGGAGCTGGAAATCACTTTAAAAAATTCCACTACCGATACCTATGTTCTGGCTTATTCCACGGATATTACGGCGGATATTGAAAATACGACACCACCCTTTGAAAATGTGGTATATGTGAAAAAGGCTTCCGGAGCCCCGGATTCTATTGCGAAAAAGTCGATAAAGGCCCAGTCCTTTGACTATTCCACCGGCTCCAAGAAGGTGCGCTATGTCATTAATAAGAAGGATTCCCTTGCAGACAATAAGGTAAGTCTTCCCTTGGCAGGAGCGGAGTTTGGACTTTTTGAAGAGAAATACTTACCCTTTTTGAAAACGGCAAGTAAGGATGCCCTTCTAGGTATGGCCCATGACTACGGCGTTACCGATGCAAAGGGACAGGTGCGTTTCTCCGGTGAGGCGTATGATTCAAATTTTCCTACAGAAAATATTTACTACCTGATGGAGATGGAAGCTCCTACAGGTTATAAAAGAGATAGAAGAGTTTTCGGACCCTATAAGGAGGAAGCGGGAAGGCGAGAAATCAAACCGATTTATGAGGGAAAAGAAATTTCCGATGCTTTCTATAATTTTAGAGAAAGGGAGGAGTACAAAACCGGTTCTGCAGAAATTAAGAAAGTCTATGAAGAAGAAAATCCTCGTCTTCCTAAGGTTTCCTATGTGGCCAAAGGAAAGGGAGATAAGACCGGTTATAAGACGAAATTTAAGTTTTATATTAATCCGGATCCGGAGATGAAGGGAGATTACTTTAAGGAATTCCCTATGGTGAAGTTAGACGGAGAAGACGGTGTTTACGAGTATCCTGCCGGTATCGGATTTGGGGAAAGCGCAGAGGTGGAAACTGCTCCTGCGGTGGCAGTACCGGATGGACAGGGAGGCTTTACTTATGAGGGAAGCCTGCAGTTAAACGGCCTACCCTGGGGACAGTATGCTTTGGAAGAAATTGATACGGAAACAGGGTATCTGCTCAGCGATCGTATTGTCTTTAATGTGGAGCGTGAGAAAACTCCTAACGGCACCCCTGTAAGCAGCAGTACCCTGAACTATCAGGGAGAAAAGGACGGGGACAAGGTGGTTCTTCGGAATTACCCCACGGTCTTCTCCTTTGAAAAGAGGGATGGAGAAGGAAATGTTCTGACAGGAGATGCCCTGAAGGGGGCAAAATTCCGTATTACAGGAAAGACGGAGGATTTCCTGCAAAGTAGGGATACTTCTTCCCGTTATACCTTGCACAGTGCCGGAAACGAGTCCTATATTCTTCTTACGGAAGAGGAAATGAAGAAGGAGGGTGGTTTACTAGGTGTCTTAAAGACAGGAGTGGAGTATCGCTTTAGTGAGGAAGTTCCCCCAAGAGGCTATGAAAAGGGGCCGGCAATTTCTTTCACAATTAATGCCAATAGCGGAAATCTGGAATTGAAACAGCCGGCAAACAATTCACCGGAGGCAGGTTTTTATACCTCTGATGGAGCAAAGCTGATTTTAAAGGATAATCCTACCCGAATCTTAATTTCGGAAGAGGATCAAAATGCTTTTCCGGTGTCTCATTCCTCATATAAGCTTTATCTTGCCAACAGAGATGGAAGCAAAAAGGAAGAGAGTCCCGCATTTTCCTGGGATAATGGGGAAAATACGGAAAAAACCCTGGAGAAGCCGGTGGCCGGAGAGTACTACCGTGTGGAAAGAACGGCTCAGTCCATCCTTTATCAAAAAAATGCAACAACAGACTATGCACTTTTTAGTCTGTCTAAGGACGGAAAGAGCATCGAAGTGGTGGAAAGCCACGGCATTACGTTGGAAAAACGTGCGGATAGAAGTCTGATGGTGAAGGCAAAGCGAATTCTTGCAGAAGGAAGCTTAACAAAGATTGACAGAATCGATGAAAAGGCTTTGGAGAAGGCTACATTTGCCCTCTATCAGGTAAAGGACAGCGGAAAGGCGGACAAGGCGGAGGCTTTGGAGCAGGGCGGAAAGATTGCCGACTTGTACCCGAATCTTGTGCTGAGAAAGCCGGAAAATGACCTGTATCTGGGAGACTTTACGACAGACGGATCCGGAAAGCTGTCCACGAAGGATGGGGGCAATAAGCAGAATCTTGCTTATGAAAATAAGCCTCTTTCTCAGGGATTGCCCGTGGGACTCTACTACTTCGTGGAGACCAAGGCGCCTACAGGCTACAGCATCGAAACGGAGCAATCCGGGCAGGAGAAGAAAAAGTACTTCTTTGCGGTTCGCCCGAAGGAGGATGGAAAAGCAGTGCTTGCCCGTTCTCTGGAAAGCGTTTTGGAAGCAGAGGCGGGACTTCCTGAAACAGCCAACAGGGAAAAAGCGGGATTTGCGAAAAATACCAGAATTCCGGGAACCTTAAATCTTGTAAAGGAAGCGGAGCATACCGGAGAGAAACTGTCCGGGGCACAGTATGGACTTTATTTGGATGAAAAGGGAAAAAATCCTGCAAAGGACGGTAGCGGAAAGCCTTTGGTGAAGGAAAGTAACGAAGAAGGTCGCCTAAGCTTTTCCAACCTGGAATGGTATCAGGACTATTATGTGAAGGAAGTAAAGGAGCCCAGAGGTTATCGACTGGATCAGAATGTTTACGGTCCCTTCCGTTTTTCCGCAAAGGAACTGGAGAAGGAAAGCACTCAGGTGGATAGAGTGACCGGGGTTCGTTTCAACCACTACGGCATTGACCCCCTTCTAAGCTATCAGGAGAAGGACAAAAAGCGAGAGCTTTGGGAAAACGAAGAAAAGCTGAAGGGACTTAAGGTGAAAATCAAAGGTCTTTTCAAGGGAGAAACGGCGGTTAGTGAAAAAACCTATACCACCGATGAAAACGGAGGCTTTACCGTGGCAGGAGATTTGGTGGCAGGAGAGGATTACAGCATCCTGCCGGCCGAGAACCTTCCCGCGTCTCTCCATCCCATGAAAGAACTGCATTTCCAAATTGATAACCAGGACAATTTTGTGGTGAAGAAAGGAGAAGATTCTCAGATTTACTTTGTGAAGGACAATGTTTTGGAGCTTCCCAGAGAGAGAACCGCATTCCAGATTTCCACAAGAGTGCAGCATGAAGAAGCAGGAAGGTCTGAAAATGCTGTCCTTCCGGGAGTGGAATTTATGCTCTATAAGGATGCGGCAGGCAGGGAAGCCTTCAGCGGAAAACTGGTGGTTAACGGGAAAGAGGAGGAGATTACAGACGGAATTGTAAAGACCCTTTTAGGAAAGCCGGAAAACTTGGATTCCTCCAAAAAGGGATATCTGATGCAGAAGAACAGGCTTTATCAGGAGGGAACGTTACGTCTCCACGGCCTTCCCAAGGGAGAGTATTATCTGAAGGCGGTAAGCCTTGGAGAAAGACTTCCGGAAGAAGGAAATGTGGACTTTGAGGAAGAGAAAACAGCTTTCTATAAGCTTTCTCTTACCGATACGGAGAGTCGCCTGGAAGTGGTATCCTCTTCCGACATTGAAAAAGCAACGAAGGCTACGGACGGCTATCATTTGCAGTACGGGCTGAAGAAGGCGGACTTCTCCTTCCATACCACAGACTTTAAAACCAGAAAAGAGGATATCACAAAGCAGAGCTATGCCCTCTATGTGGAAAAGGATTGGGTCATGGAAAAGCTTGTGAAGGGAGAGTTTTCTGAGGAAGACAGTATCATTAGCAGAGACAGCTTTAAGGATAGAGAGGCTAAGCCGGAAATCAGCATTGAGGGGAAAAAGTATGTTTTACTCTCTGTGCAGGAAAATGATGATTTCGGAAACTTGCGCTTCAAAAACCTTACCCGTGCACAACGCTATGCTCTTTTGAATGTGACCAAGGAAGAAAAGTATCAGGATCCCACGGAAGCTCTGGTTTTCCAGCCTTCCGACGAGGGAGCGGTAATTATCTCCTATGGAAGAAACCACAGAATTCCCACAAGACCGAAATTTGCAGGAGCTTATAGTATTGAAGAAGAACTATATCTTAAGGATAAGGATGGCCTCTATCATCTGCTTGGAAAGGATGGTGTTTTGGGAGAAGGTTTTGCCCTAATGGAAAAAACCGGCTTCCAATGGTTGCTTTATGAGAAGGAAAAACGAGGGGGAGGCATAGGCGGTATCGGAGGAAAGAATAATGGCTTTAAACCTTCTATTCGTCCGGGAGATACGATTGTTAACGATAAGCGAAATCCTTATAATCAAAACCCCAATAAGCCTATTCTCGGAAATCCGGGAAAGAGATTACTTTTTGTGGGGCTGGATCGTAACGGAAATCCTATTTATGTACCGGTGGATATCCTTCCGGGAGAAGTTCGTCGCTATATTGAAAAATACGGTATTCCCATTCCTTCAGGAGGAAACAGTCAGGTCTTAAAGAATCGTATTGTTCGATTGGATCCAAAGAAAAAGAAGAAGGGAGAAATCGGAAGCGGTTACAGCAGAGACGATTTAGCCCAGAGATTGGGAGAAATTCTTGGACAAAACCGAGACCTTTCTCAGGAAGATTTGGAAGAATTGCAAATCATTGGAGAGTATTTGGCTGCCATCCGAAAGGGAAGGGTGGACAAATACGGAAGAGCGATAGCCACCGGAGATATGTCCACCATGGTTCTGAATTTCGGACTCTTCGGCTCCAGCCTTATGCTTCTTTGTGCCTATAGCTTATGGGAGAGAAAGAAGCTGGAAAGAAAGAGAAGAAGAGTAAGAGCGCGGGGGAGAAAAGAGTATTCCGATAAGCATTCTATTTGATGCAAAAAGTTTAAAGCAAAAGATTAAAGTTAAAAGCTTAAAGAAAAAAGCTTAAAGAAAAAAGCTTAAAGAAAAAAGCTTATAGCAAAGATGTAAAATAGATAGCGGAAAGTAAATAGCGCAAAGTAAAAAGTGTATTCGAGGTATCCTGTATTATTGATAGGATTCCACGGATACACTTTTTTTATACTTGACGTTCGAAAGCTTGGGTTTTATGGTGGAAGAGAATAAAAAATCGAAATGTAAAGAGACAGACTAAGATAGAAAAAAGATAGAAGAAAAGCAATAAAAAAGGAAAGCGATAAAAAAGATAGATAGCGAAGGAAGGTAGACGGAATGGGATTGGCATTAATTGAAAAAATCATCGCCTTGTTTTTGATGCTCTTTGCAGGCTTTGCTTTGGTCAAAAAAGATATTTTAAAGAAGGAAGACAGCCAAACCCTGTCCAAGCTATGCTTGTATTTGATTTCCCCCTGTGTGCTTTTCCATGCCTTTACGGTAGAGGTTACACCGGAACGGCAAAGAGCTTTTTTCCTCTGCGGAGTATTGGCACTGGGAATACAGGGCTTTTTTACCCTTTTTATCTTCTTATTGGATAAGATATTTCCCATGACAGTAGTGGAGAAAACCGCAGTGATTTACAGTAACTGCGGTAATATCATTATCCCGATTGTGGCCTATGCTTTAGGGGAAGAGTATTTGATTTATATTACCGCCTATATCGGCGTGTATAATATTTTGCTTTGGACTCACGGGATTTCCCTGTTTAAAAGACAGCTAAAGAAGGCGGGAAAGAAAGGGGACTTTGCAGATACGGTTACGGAAAATGTCGGAGAAGCTTCTGTTTTAAAAAAGCTTTCCGGATTTTTAAAAAATCCCAATATTTTAGCAATCATTTTTGGCTTTCTTTGCTTCAGTTTCCGGATTTCTGTTCCCAGACCTTTGGGCCAGGCTATTAAAGATATAGGAGGAATGATTGGTCCGGTCAGCATGATGGTCACCGGTATGGTTTTGGCAAAAATGCCTGTCGCTCGATTTTTTCAGAATAAGAGATTGTTTTTTGTGACCTTTTTGCGTATGGTTTTCTTTCCGATCTGCTTATTGCTCTTTTTTAAGCTTGGCCATATAGCAAGTCTTCTTCCCATGGGAAAGGAAATTTTTCTGGTGACCTATCTCAGTGCCATCGCCCCCAGCGGAACCAGTGTGAATCAGTTTGCCATTATCTATGAGCAGGATGCAGAATACGCCAGCTGTATTAATATCTTTACCACGCTGGTAGCGATTGTGACCATGCCCTTGTTTGTCTACCTCTACCTATGGCTGATATAATACGAGACTATAAAAAATATTAAAATTATTTAGCGTGTAATATAGGCCTGAAAAAGGGGCAGTCTGAGCCCGCCGGTACTTGCGAAAAACAAAGTAACTGCAGTTTTTCGCTTAGCACCGTAAGGACAGACTTTTCATCAGAAAAGTCGTCCTGGTGCAGACCAACTTCCGAAGGAAGTTGCTTTGCGTAGCGAAGTGAGCAGTGGTTAACATAAACCACTGCTCAGTCAAGGCGAAGCTAGCGAGAGCGTGCCCCAATTTCAGGCCTATATTACATGAACGCTAAATTTTTTATAGTCTCGTTTTATTCTTCCCCTAAGATTACGGAGGTGGACTTCACAATGGCAACGGCCTTGGCACCTACTGTTAAGCCAAGATCTTTAACAGCCTCTAAAGAGATGGTGGAAGTGATGGTTACGCCTTCCTCAATCTCCAGCTTTACGATGGCGTTCACTGCGCCGTCTTTAATCTCCTTAACAGTTCCCTTCCACTGGTTTCTTGCGGAGATTTTCAGATTGTCGTTAGCCAGCATTACTTCGGTAGCCTTTACGAAGATACAAGCCTTCTTGCCTTCGGCAAGCTTTAAATCCTCGATAGCTTCCATAGAGATGGTGGAGCTGACACGGTTTCCCCCGGGAGTTTCCAGCTTTACGATACCGTTTACGGCACCCTTATGAACTTCCTTTACAATTCCATGAAAATGGTTTCTTGCACTAATCATTTTTCTTTCCTTTCTAGTCTCATTATGCTGCACAGCCCAGTCTACAGGGAAAAAGAATTAATTGCCAGTAAGTTATCTGCTTTTTAGATGATTTTTAGAAATTCTAACCACCGGCTTTTAAATATTGGTACACCTCTCTTTTTCCGATGCCCCTATCCTTCGCCACCATTTTCATAGCTTCCTTTTCTGACAGTCCCTTATCCAGGTATTCCTGCAAGTGTTCTTCTATAGAAAGCTCCTCCCACTGAGCCTTAGCCTCTTCCTTTTTCTTTTCCAAAGACTTTCCTTCTATAGCAAGAGCAAATTCTCCTCTGGGTTCTTCTTCTTGATATTTTTCTATCGCCCGATCTAAGTCCAGATAAAGGAGCTCTTCGTACTTTTTGGTAAGTTCCCTGGCCAAGGTGATTTTTCTATTTTCCCCGAAGGCTTCTCGAAGGTCTTTCAAAGTTTTCCGCAAATGATGGGGAGCCTCATAGAGAAGGATTGTTCGTTCCTCTTCCTTTAATTGGCTGAGTAGTCGTTGCCGCTCTTTTTTATTGGCCTTTTCGGTGGGAAGGAAAGCTTCAAAACAAAAACGTCTGGTAGAAAGGGCGGAAAGGCTTAAGGTCAGCACAAAGGCCGCAGCTCCAGGAAGACTTTCCACAGGGATCCCCTGTTCAACTGCCTGTTTCACCAGCTCTTCTCCCGGGTCGGAAATGCAGGGGGTTCCCGCATCCGTAATCAGGGCTATATGTTTTCCCTCCAAGCATTGTGCAATTAACTCCCTTGCCTTTTCCACCTTATTAAACTCATGATAGGCGGTCATGGGAGTTTTAATCTCAAAATGATTTAAAAGCTTGATGGAGTTTCTGGTATCCTCAGCGGCGATAAGGTCCGCTTCTTTCAGGGTGCGAAGCACCCGAAAGCTGATGTCCTCCAGATTGCCGATGGGGGTAGCACATAAACTGATTTTTCCGATGGGCATAGTGGTCTCCTTGAATATATAAAAAGTTAAGGATTTATTGAATATATAGAGCTTGGATTGCAGCCCTCATATCCGTTAATGGATAATATCCGAATGTGGATAATAGG
>CAUSUG010000028.1:0-13971 GCA_963534765.1 uncultured Oribacterium sp. | reverse complement strand
ATAAAAAATTTAAAGGGTATAAATCGTGTTTTAGAAAGAAAAAATTGAA
The DNA here is from genome assembly GCA_963534765.1 of uncultured Oribacterium sp. GTDB lineage: Bacteria > Bacillota > Clostridia > Lachnospirales > Lachnospiraceae > Oribacterium. The sequence continues at coordinate 13,922 of CAUSUG010000028.1, read as the reverse complement.
TAAGGATATCCCGGGAAAAACCGAATCCTCTTTGGAAAAGGAAGGGGGTTGGGGGCGGTTTTGGCATTTTCGTGATGAGGGAAAGGAGTATGCATGACCTACGCAGAGGAGCAAAGATTGGTTGAGGAGTTAAAATCCTTTATTTCTTCGAACTTTGTTTTAAGCCAGATTGAAGATGACGTGTTGGAGGAGAAGGTGAAGGAAGTGGTTGCCCAGAGAATCGGCAACTCTTACTGCTCCGTGGAGCAGAAGCTCTCCATCGTTCAGCAGGTTTACGGAGCCATCAGAGGCTTCGGTCTTTTGGATGCCATTTTAAAGGATGAAAGCATTACCGAGGTCATGATTAACGGGCCGGAAAACATTTTTATAGAGCAAAAGGGACATCTTTTCCAGCTGGATCGGCAGTTTGAAAGCGAGAAGAGGCTGGAGGATATTATCCAAAGAATCGTAGGATTGGCAGGACGTGAAGTAAACCAGGCCAATCCTATTTGTGATACCACCCTGCCGGACGGCTCCCGTGTCAATGTGGTGCTTCCCCCCATTGCCCTCTGTGGCCCCACCATTACCATCCGTAAGTTTTCCAAGGAGCCGATGACCATGGAGAAGCTGATTCGCTTCGGCTCCCTTACCAAGGAAATTGCGGAGAAGCTTCAGCTTTTGGTCAAGGCTCGTTACAACATCTTCGTCTGCGGCGGTACGGGTTCCGGAAAGACCACCTTCCTGAATGCCCTGTCCAACTACATTCCAAGAGACGAGCGTGTTATCACCGTAGAGGATACCGCAGAGTTACAGATTGAAAATGTAGACAACTTGGTACGTTTGGAAACCAGAAATGCCAACTCCGCCGGCGTGGGGGAGATTTCCATGACGGATTTGATTAAGTCCTCCCTCCGAATGAGACCGGACCGTATCGTTGTGGGAGAGGTTCGTGGCCGGGAGGCGCTGGATATGCTGCAAGCCATGAACACCGGACATGACGGCTCCCTTTCCACGGGACACGCCAACTCCACAAGGGATATGTTAAGCCGTTTGGAAACCATGGTGCTGCAGGGTGCGGCAAATGTGCCTCTGGAAGCTATCAAGCAGCAGATTGGTTCCGCGGTGGACATCATCATTCACCTGTCCCGTCTTAGAGACCGTTCCCGAAAGACCATGGAGATTACGGAGGTTTTGGGCTTCCATAACGGAGAAATTCTTCTGAACCCTCTCTATGTTTTTGAGGAGGACGAAGAAAGTACCGTTACCAAGGTACACGGGGTTTTGAAGCGGACGGAAAATAAGATGCAGAAGGATTTTAAGCTTCGTCTGGCAGGAATCAACACGGTGATTTAAGCGCTTTGGAGGGACAAATGTTTTTTCGGAAAAAGAAGGAAAAGGAACCGGCAAGCTACCTTTCTCCCTTGGGAACGGAGCTGACCAATTACAACGTATATTATCTGAATTTCAGGGAAAAGCTTCAGGCCTTTGCCATAGCGCTGGTCATCGGCGGTGCAGTGAGTCTGGTGTTTTATGGCAATCAGTTTTTGGATGCCACAGGAAGGGCAACGAAGGCCACCATGTACGGAAATATCGTCATTTTCCTGCTGGTGGGAAGTCTTTGCGGCTTCTTCTTCCTCCCCATTCGGGCCAACCAATGTAAGGAAAAACGGCTGAAGGAATTAGCCAGACAGTTCAGAGGCTTTTTGGAATCCTTGGCGGTGGCGCTGGCCAGCGGAATGAACATGCACGATTCTCTGGACAGCACCTATAAGGATATGGTGATGGAATTCGGAGAGGATGAAAAAATCACCAGGGAAACTGCGGAAATGATTCTGGGCTTACGAAACAACTTAGCCATTGAGGACATGATGCTTTCTCTGGGAAAGCGCAGTGCCAACAAGGATATTGAGAACTTTGCCATCATTTTCAACGTCAGCTACCGGGCCGGCGGAAATATCAAGGAAATCGTCCGAAGAACCGCGGACATTATCGGAGAAAAGATGGAGATCAGTGAGGAAATCCAGACCGCGATTTCTTCCAATAAGATTCAGTTTACCGCCATGATGATTATTCCGGTGGTGCTTACGGGAATGCTTCGGGGCATGGGCTCCAGCTTTAACCGAAGCTTTTCCACACCCATCGGTATTGTTGCGGTGACCATCGCCATCGGCATCTTTGCGGGAGCCTATGTGATGGGACAGCGGATTATGCAGGTGGTGAAGTAAGAAGGGGAAAATGATGCGAAGCATAGCGATGATTTTAGGAACCATTCTGGCGATTTTGTTCCTGATACAGCTTTTTCGGGGACAGAAGTACGAAGAGCTGGTGGAGGGTTTGGAGGAAAAGGAATTTCCTTTAAAAGATATTTATACTGTGGGATTTAGCTGGGCGGAATTACCGCCTCTTCGCTTGAGAGGAGTGCTTTTCGAGCGACTGGAGCAAAACGCCAAAGTCTTATACGGAGAGATGTATGCGGAATACTATGCCAATGTCTATTACGCCATGGCCCTTAGCTTTTTCCACTTTATCTTATGCTTTGGCTGCCTTTTGGCAGGCTGGCAGGATAACAGGAACTTCTTCTATCTGGGCATCTTTCTGGCGATTGTGGGCCTGATTTACGGCTGTGACTCCATGCGGCAGAAGCTTGTAAAGAGAACGGAGAACTGCGAAACGGAGCTTCCGGAGGTAGTTTCCACCATGGCGATTCTGGTAAACTCCGGCATGATCCTTAGAGACGCCTGGAACATGGTGGGAGGTAGAGGAGAGGGAGATATCTACGCCCTGATGCGGGATGCCAGTGAGGATATCCGAAACGGCCATGCGGACAGTGAAGCCATTGCCAAGTTCGGAAGAGCCACCAATTCTCCGGAGATTATCAAGTTTACCAGTGCCTTAATGCAAAGTATGGGAAAGGGTGCAGGAGAGCTGCCGCTCTTTTTGGCAAGACAGTCCAGTGACCTTTGGAATGAGAAAAAGCAGAGACTCTTGCAAAAGGGAGAACAGGCCTCCGCCAAGCTCTTAATGCCCATCATGCTGATTTTCTTAGGCATTATTATCATTATTTTATCCTCCGCCTTTGCGGGAATTTCTTTGTAAAACAAGCTTATGGAAAGGAACTAAAGGAAAATGATGCAAGGACTTATTAGCGGCGCTGTTTTCAGTATATGCAGCATTGCCGTGTATTTTCTCGTAATAAAGATATTTTTAAAGGGGCAGGCAAAGTCGTCCTTCTTAAACCCCTATGCCGTGATTGGCGCTTTGGCCTTTTTTTCCTTCCTGACAGGCTACTACGTACGACAAACGGCGGTGCATACCCTGGCCTTAGCCATGATTCTTTTTTGCTTCATGGTTTTGGAATGGGCGGGGCTGGTGGATGCTTACACCATGAAGATACCAAATCTCTGCACCATAGTGCTTCTAGTGGGCAGAATCCTTTTTATGATTCCGGAGCTTCTGTTTTACCAGGGGGACTTCCCCATGATTTTACTCAATAGCTTTGTACCTGCATTTATCGCTTTGATTTTATTGTGCCTCTTATATAAGATTTCCCGCTCCGGCTTGGGTATGGGGGACATCAAGATTTTTACCGGTCTGGCCTTTTTTACAGGGATGTACGGCTTTTGCGTGAGCTTACTTTTTTCCTTCCTGCTCTGCGCCCTGTGTTCCCTTCCGGTTTTACTGTTAAAGAAAAAGAACTTAAAGGACGCCCTTCCCTTGGGACCCTTTATCTACTTCGGTTTTGGCTTTGCAGCCATGCTTTCTCTGATATAGAAAGGAGCAGCTTGTGACACAGACACAGATGGGGGTTGCCTTTGCCCTGGTATTGATTACCGGTATGGGTTGGTATAGTAAGATTTCCGACCAGCAGAGACAGATAAAAAGGTATCAGCAGGAAGTGGCGGAAGCCGCGGACTTTGAGAAAAGAGGCCTGTACCAAAAGGCAGGAGAAAATTACAAAGAGGCTCTGGGCATTAAGAAGGAGGAAGCCATCTACGAAAAGATGATGGATGCCTACGAGAAAGCCTATGAGGAAAAGGAAGACCGCTACAAGGAATATATGGAGGCGGCAGAGATGGCTCAGGCGGCCTATCCGGAAAATCCGCATTTTGCTCTGGCGATTTCCCGACTGTACATTCAGAAAAACGACTATGCCAATGCCTTTTACTTTTTGGATAAGGCGAAAAAGGCAGGCTCCAAGGATAAGACCTTCCAAAAGGAATACCGGAAAATGCTGTATTCCTTCAAAACCCTTTATGGAAATTACAACAGCTATTATCCCCTTTCCAACGGCTTCTACGGGGTGAAAAACAAGGAGGGAGCAGGCTATATCCCGGCAGACGGGGAATCCTCCAACTCCTTAAAGCAGGAATTTGTAGGGCCCATCGGAGAGAAGGGCTATCGTCTGCTACGTAAGGACGGAAAAACCATTTTGATGGATAAAAATGAAGTGACGCAGGGTGTATTTTCCAATAAAAATCCCGAAGACATCGGCTACTATGCGGAGGACAGAATTCCCATCAAGGAAGAGGGAGAATACAGCTATTACAATGCCTTGGGAGACCGGCTCTTCGGCGGATTCTCCGAAGCCAGCCGTTTCCAAAAAGGAAAGGCAGTGGTGAAAAAGGCTAAAAGGGTCTTCTTTATCGATTCGGAAGGCAAGGAGCTGGAACTAAAATATACGGTAAAGGATGAAAAGGGTAAGGCGAAAAAAGACGAAAACGGAAAGAAGATAGAACAAGAAAGAAAGTTCGAAGCGGTGCAGATCAATCCGGACTACAGCTTTATTGCCCAGGGCTGCATCCTGGCCAAGGAGGACGGCGCCTACCATATCTACAATGAAAACTGGGAACAGGTTTCGGACTTCTCCGCTGAGGAAGTGGACGGAATCGGAAAGGACGGCATTTTCGCCTTTTCCAAGAAGGGAAAATGGGGCTTTGCCAACCTGAAGGGAGAAGTGGTACTGGAGCCTAAGTACAAGGCGGCGAAAAGCTTCTCGGAAGGTCTCGCCGGTGTGATGGAGGACGACTACTGGGGCTTTATCAACTTAAAAGGAGAAATGGTCATTACCCCCCAGTTCTTCGGCGTGGATTACTTCAACAAAAAAGGCGTATGCGTAGTGGAAACTACCCCTGAGGTATATCAGTTTATCAAACGAAATATCGTGAAGAAGGAAATCTTTACGGAGGACAGCAAAGACGCCACCAAAGAAGAGAAGGGCAAGGAAAAGGAAACAAAGCCCGAAGAAACAACGGAAGCGGAAACAGAAGCAATGACGGAAGCAGCCACCGAAGCTCCGACAGAAGGAACAGAAGCAGCATCGGAAGCCCCGGCAGAAGGAACGGAAGCAGCACCGGAAGCGGCACCGGAAGCCCCTGTAGAAGGGGGAGAAACGGCAGCTGCAGCTCCCCCGGAAGGGGGAGAAGCACCCCCTGCAGAAGGAGGGGCTCCGGCAGCAGGATAGGAAGCAGAAGTAGCGGAGTTTACCCGACAGCTCTCAAATCATCGGATATCTGAAGAAACACGTATTAAAAAAGCTGTAGATATATAAATAAGCTGGAAAAGAGCAAAGGAGAAGGAAATGAAAATCAAATTAGCGATTTTGGAACAGGACAAGGAATACTTACAAAGAATCGTAACGGTGTTTAGCACCCGCTTTGGAGAAAAGTTTGAGCTGTATTCCTTTACCGACGAAGAACTGGCCTTGAAGACCGTTCGGGAGGTAAAGATGGATGTGCTGGTGGCGGATGCCTCCTTTGACATCAACACCGCCCTTCTTCCCAAGCAGTGCAGCTTTGCGTATTTCGTGGAGTCCGCGGAAATCGAAAGCTATAAGGACGAGGCGGCTATCTCCAAGTACCAGAAGGCGGATCTGATTTATAAGCAGATTTTAAGCCTTTATGCGGAGCGGATTCAGGGCATTACCGGTCTGAAAATCGGAGAGGATCCCTGTAAGGTCTTTGCCTTCGGCTCGGTAGCCGGAGGAACCGGGGCTTCCACCATGGCGGCAGCCTGTGCCTATCATTTTGCCCAGGCGGGACACCGGGTTTTGTACTTGAATATGGAGCGCTACGGCTCGGCGGATCTCTTCTTCCATGCCGGAGGACAGCTGGATATGAGCGATGTGGTGTTTGCCTTAAAGGAGCAGAAGGCCAACTTCCGCCTAAAGCTGGAAAGTGCGGTTCGCCAAGATCCAAGAGGGGTGTACTTCTTCTCCAAAGCTAAGATTGCCCTGGATATGATGGAGCTTTCCTTAGAGGAGAGACAGAAGCTGCTTCGGGAGCTAAAGCTGGGAGGCTCCTATGACATTATCATCCTGGACGGGGACTTCTCCATTGATGACGACAGCTTGGCGGTTTACCGGGGAGTGCACGGCATTGTCCTCACCGTAGACGGATCGGAAATCGGAAACGACAAGTTCCTAAGAATGCTACAGGCCTTGCAGATTAAGGAGGAAAATTCCCCCGTTCCCATCATGAAGAGAATGTACACCGTATATAACAAGTTCAGTAATAAAACCGGCCAGAGCCTTCCCAAAATCGGCATTCGAGAGCTGGGAGGGGTACCAAGATATGAACACGCCGGAACAGAGGCGCTGGTGGAGACTTTGGCGGAGAAGACCTTCTTCGAGGAATTATTAAAGGAAAATATTTAAGAGCGGAATACGTAGAAGCTTGGAAATACACAGAAGTTCGTTGGCTAATTAAAGTAATAGAAGATAAAAAGCAAAAGAAAACAATCAGAAAGGGGAATAAAAATGAAGAGAAGAACACTATTAGGTTTAGGCATCCTTGCTTTAGCTTTAGGGCTTTCAGCCTGTGGAGGAAAAGAGAAGAGTGCTCAGGGAGACAGCAAGCAGGAGGCAGACAGCGGTAAGGGAAATGAGAAAGCCAATGCCAAGGCAAATGAAGACTATTTCGAATGGATGGGAGAGGACTCCATTGCCAATCTGAATGAAGAGGGTTCTAAGCAGAAGGTGATTGTGATTCCCAAGCGGGCAAAGTCCTTTGACTCCGGCTTAGGACCGGATGATGATGTGCAGCTGGAAGAACTGTATTTTGAAAGTGATGACGATTTTCAGCTGGGCTACGGCCTGACTCTTTTGAAGAAGGTAAAGAAGATTGTGCTGCCGAAGAATCAGACCTCCGAGGTCGACGTACAGTCTGACCATAACCTGGAAAGTCTGGATATTCCGGCAGGGGTAACTAGCATTGCTAGGTTCGGCTTTAGAGACTGCACCAGCTTAAAGGAAGTGAATTTCCTGGGAGAACAGTTAAAGGTGATTCCGGACTCCGCTTTTCTGAACTGTTCCGCACTGGAGAAGATTAGCATCCCCAATTCCGTAGAAAGTATTGAAGAAGCGGCATTTCAGGATTGTAAGTCCCTGAAGGAAGTTCACATGCCCAAGAATTTAAAGGAAATCGGCAGCGGTGCCTTTGCCGCGGATCCTGTGGATTCTTATTACTTCCCCAAGGAAATTGAGAATCTAAAGGTACTTCCGGATTCCTTTGCTTCCACCGGAAAGAGCAATTTCTATGTTGTGAAGGATTCCTGGCTGGACAAAAACTTTGAGGAGGTATTCGGAATCTTAGGAGAAAAGCAGTACTACGACGGAGAATAAAGCTTCCGTAGAAAGCAGTATTACGACGAAAAATAAAGCTTTCGCAGAAAAGCGTTATTACGAAGAAAAAAGCTTCAGTAGGAAAAGTGCTGAAGAGGGTGCTGAAGGGAAAAGCTTCGGTGCCAAAGGAAAAGGATTTTCTGTAAGGAAAAGGAGTCAAGATGAGAAAGGGATTTCGAGAGAAAGGGGAAGATGGCACCGTCATGATTGAATGGTCCATCGGTATGCTGCTCTGTATTCTGATACTGGTGTTCTTTATCGGATTTAGCATGTACCTTTACCAAAATGTCATGTTCCATGTTACGGCCAATGAGGCCGCGCAGGTTGTGGCGGAGAATTACAAGTATGGATCTGCCAAGAAGGATTTGAATCTGGTGAGTGAAGAAGATATTACGAATATCGGGGTGTATCGCTATCTTTGGATTATGGGAAAAAAGCAAGATCGAATCGATGCGGCAAATTCCAGAGCCTCTAATTTTCTGAACAATCGTCTCACCAATGTGAGCCTGGCAAAATCAAAGGGTGAGGTGGATATTAAGGTAGAACGTGCCAACGATGATATCGGAAGACATCATATTGAAATTACCATGCACAAGAACTATGGATTTTTATTTGGAGAGTTAATGCGTTTTATCGGCGTTTCCGAAACCAAACAATTGGATGCGACGGTAGCCTGCAACGACTTTGATGCCTTGGACTATGTCCATTCCGTAAAGCTTGCAAAATATGCCAGTGAAAAGGTGAAGAGCTTTGCAACCGTATTGGAAACGGTGGACAAGGTGGTTAAAGGCCTTAACAAGTTTTTTTCATAGGGGAGAAGAATATGAAAGCATGGTTTAAAGAAAAAAGAAAAGCAATACGACATTTTCTGAAAAGGAAAGTCAACGGGACGAAGGGCATGCTATCCATCTTTTTAGCCCTAGTGGTTTCTCCGCTATTGATGTCCACCTTCATTTTCATAGAGTACGCAAGAATCCAGAGTATTCAGGAATTAATGAAGGAGGTCATGGGAAGCTCCCTCTATTCAACTTTAGGTCACTATGATGATTATGTGGAAGAGCGTTTTGACTTACTTTCCATTTCGCAAAAGGGTGATGTCAATACCACTTACCAGGGCTATATGAAGGCCAATATGAATGCTTTGGGCAAGGGGGCAAGCATACAGAGTATGGAGGCTTCCGGACAGCATAGTCTGGGTAGCGCCTCCATCCTGAAGCAGCAGATTTATGAGGCCAGTGAATATACGGTTATGGCACAGGCCATGTGGGACGGTTTTGACCTGGATCGTATTAAGAAGAAGTTGGACGGTCTTCCCGGAATGAAGCAGCTGAACGCCGGAGCGGAAGTGGCAAACAAGGCGGTAGGCTATGCCAATGACACCAAGGATATGATTAACAGTGTCAAGGACTTTCAGGAGAAGGCGAAGGACTTCAAGGAGAAATGCCAGAATTACAAGACAAAATATCAAGCCTTTCAAACGGCGATGCAAACCGTTGAATCCATCAGAAACAGCGGGCAGGAGGAAGGTCTTCCCGCCGCAGAGGCAGCAGCGGATGCAGCGGCCAGAGAGCTGGCTACCGCTACGAAGGAGCTTAGCACCAGTCTTGGAAACCTTTATGATGCCTCCAAGGATTTAAAGGAAAAGATGGAAAAGGTGAAAAAAGACCTTAGTGAAGTGAAGGAGGCAACGAAGAAAAAGAAAGAGGAAAGCAAAGAGGCGGCAACGGAGAGCACAGCTTCCACCGGTACAGAGATTGCTACAATTCCTGCAGCAGGCAACGGTACCGGTACAGAGGTAGCCACAGTACCGGCGAATGGCAGCACGGAGGTGGCAACAACAGGAACTGCCGCAGATGGGGAAATTCCTGATGGAGAAGGGGCGGAAACCATAGGAACGGATGCCTATAAGTGGTTTGAGGAAATGCATAAGGCCACGGAAAATTTTGCAAATAAACAGATTCAAAAAGGAATCGATGCCATTGTGGAGGCGGAAAAAACAAGCTTAAACAATCAGGCCACTGCCCTGAGCTCCTTCACCGCTTCCGGTCATTCCATGGCGGAATTATCCTCCGCTCCTTTAGGAAAGATAGAAATGAAGGGCTTTAAGGAGGACATAGCTAAGTATGCGGATGAGCTGGTAGATATTTTAGACAAATCAGCGACTGCGGACCAAGAGGGAGTCAAGGAAGTTATTGCCGTCGGAAGATTGGCACAAAAGCTGATGGATATGAAGATTTTTTATGACAACAGCTTAGACTCCAATATCAATCCGGCTTTATTAGCCCATACCAGCTCCTTTGATACCTCAACCCTCTTAACGGCTTCCGGATTTGCAGGGATGCTACAGGATGCGATAGATTTTGCGGATGCCTGCTACGGAGTTCCGAATGTTTTCAAAATGGTTACAAAATTAGCCAGCTTCTTGATTAATCTGGCAAAGTTTTTAGCGGGATTGGTAACCTGGATGGCAGAGCACTTTATCAATCTGGCGAAGTTCCTGGTGAACTACCAAGAGTATTATCACGCCTTCCTCTTATATGGCTACGCGGCATACAACCTGCCGAATCGAACGACCTATAAGAAAGGATCCACTTTAACCGGATATAGCTTCCAAAAGGTATTTAGCCTGGCAGGCGGATCGGATAAGGGTGGAAAAGGGGGTGCCATGAGCGACATCGCCTCTTTAGGGAATAATTCCGGATCGGATCCGATGTTTAAGGGAGCGGAACTGGAATATATGCTTACCGGTGCAAACTCCGAGTACACTGCCCAGGCCGGCGCCTTCTTTGACGGCTATATGCTTCGCCTGATGGTAGATTGCTATGCGGTATTTAACTCGGATATCCTGAAAGCACTTTCCGCTTTGGGACCGGTACGAATTGTAGCCACCGTCATCTTCCTCTTACTGGAACCCTTCCTGGATATGGTAATTTTGGTAAATGGAGGAACCCAGGTGCTTTTCAAGACCACGGCGTACCTTTCCACTAAGGGATTACCCCATTTGGCACAAGACATGGCCGGAATCCTGGATCTGAGTGATGAACAGAAATCAACCTTAGGTGGGATGTTTGAAAGGGAGCGAGGGGGAGGTAGCTCCACCGGCACGGAAGTAGCCGTGTACCATGATGATCCTGCCAAGCATGGAGGACAGGACGGCTCGGGAAAAACCAATGATAAAAATGAGATGGGTTATTTCCCGCTGGACTACACTGCCCACGGCGCTATTTTGATGATTTTATGCACCCCCTACGATCAGTATACAGACCGGATGCAGAACCTCATTCAGCTGGAAGCCAAGGAAAAGCACAAGAAGGACTTTGATTTCGACATCAATAAGGCCTACACCAGTGTACATTCCGACAACAAATACAAGCTGAACATATTTATGAATTTATCTCCTACGCTTACCGGAGGCTTCCCCTTCGAAAAGCAAAAGGATTTGGCGTATTAAAGGAGAAGGGAGTAAAGATGAAACGAGAGAATACGGAAAAAGGCTCGGTAACCATAGAAGCAGCCATCATTCTTCCTATCTTTTGCGCTTTGTTTATGGCATTAAACGGCTTCTTCTTCGTGTTTAACGCTCAAAACCAAATCGCACACGCACTGGTACAATCCGCAACCAGCCTGGGAATGGATTCCTATGCCAACAATAAGATTGCCTCCGGCCTGGACGGTGCCAACGGCTTCTGGGGAAGCCTTAGCGACCTCCTTCAGGACGGCTACAGAAGATTCTTTTCCAGCAAATATTTTTCCAGCCCCAACGACTGGTATGCCGGAAAAAAGAAAGGCATGGGTGCCGCCCTGGGTATGGGAAATGATGATGCCAAAAGACGTTTTGTAGCCTACCTGACCGGAGACACCAGTGATTCCAAGGCAAATCAAAAACTGAAAGCCTTCGGGGTAGAGAGAGGTTTGGACGGCATGAACTTCAAGGTCGAAAGTTCGGGAGGAGATGTTACCCTTACCGTCACATATAAAATGGGCGTCTGGTTTGACATGTTCGGCAAGAAAAAGATGGATGTTACCCAGAGTGCCAAAGCAAAAATGTGGGGAGAAAAGTAAGCAAAAAGGAGCAATAGTATGAAAGAATTCAAATACGAAAACCAAGGAGCCAGCAGTTTTCTGGTTTATCAGCTCAAGGAAGAGGATGTGCTGGACAATATCAGTCTGAATATGCTTACCAGCAACAAGGCCAAGGGACTGGCCTCTACCAACTATATGCAGATGGATACACAGCGTTTTATCCGCTACACCATTACCGGAAAGATTACGGCAAACCAGTTCTTTGCCCGGCCGGTAACTAAGCAAAGCTTTATGGGGATTTTCAAGGGAATCACGGAAGCCATGGTATCCGCAGAGGAATATATGCTGGATCCCGCCTGCATCCTTTTGGATCTGAACCAGATTTATACCGATGTATCCACCGGGGAGACGGAGTGCATCTGTCTTCCGGTGGAAAATGAGAAAGAGCAGAAGGATCAGAGAGAATTCCTGAAGTCTGTAATGTTCCAGGCACAGTTTGAGAATCCGGAAGAGGGAAGCTATGTCACCAGAATCCTGAATTACTTAAACAGCATTCCGGTATTTTCTTCACTGGATTTCTTGAACCTGTTGACAGAGATGGAACGGGAAGGAAAGAAGGATAGAACACCCCTTGCTCCGGCAGCAAAGGAAAGCCTGCAGCAGGGCGTAGCAGAGTTCGGAAATGCCGTTGCCAATTCTTCCGTAGGGGGTATGGCGGCAAGCTTCTTCGAGCAATCCTCCCTATCCCCGGCAGGAGCTCTTAAGCAGGAAAATGCAGTGGAGGAAGCCATTCCGGATATTCCTGTACCGGATGATATTCCCAAGGAAGAAAGAATCTCTCTTTTCTACCTCTTACAGCATTACAACAACAACAGAGCCAAGGAATATATGGCACAGCAGAAACAGCTGAAGGCAAGAAAAGAGGCCTTAAAGAAGATTGAACTGGCAAAGAAGGGCGGAAAGAAAAAATCCGCTGCCTCCTTCAATCTTCCCGGAGGAAAGGCGAAGACCGCTTCTGCTGCTCCGAAGGCGAAAAAACCGGCTTCCGGAGGATTTTCCTTCCAGGTTCCCGGAAAGGAGTCCGGAAAAGACAAGCCGGGGGAGGATCTGTCCGGGATAAAAAGCTTGTCCAATGCCCCGATAAATAGCCAAGGCAATCCCAAAGTCAGTGCTCCGGTCGGTTCCGGAATGAATATCCCGAAGAGCAATCCTTCGGTAGCGAAGGGAACTTTACAGCCGGCCAAGCCAAGCCCCCTGTTTTCTAATCAGCAAGAAGCTGTTGGAAATGGAAGAAGAAACTTCGGAGACACCACGGTTTTGCATAGTGGCTTTCGAGGGGAGGAAACCTCGGTATTAAACTATACCAAGGCACCGGACACACCGAAGCAGCCATACTTGCTTCGCATTAAGAATGGGGAGAGGATTCCTATTACAGGTAACATTTTCCGTTTGGGAAAAGAAGAAAAGTTTGTGGATTATGTGATTCATGACAATGAAGCCATCAGTAGAAGTCATGCCAACATTATCAGCAGAAACGGACAGTATTTTCTGCAGGACAACAATTCCACAAACCATAGCTTCCTAAACGGACAACAGTGCATAAGCAATGTGGAGCTACCCTTACAGGATAAGGCAAGCATTCGATTGGGGAACGAAGAGTTCCAGTTCCTCTTGCTTTAAGAGTAAGTCGTTCATGGTAGTAGCCTTAGGTTACTTTCAAAATAAATATCATACAATAACACACAAGAGCACCGAATCGGTGTCTCACTGAGAGAAAGGAGTCATTATGACCAGACTTGACGACATGATTTTGGCAACAAAAATTCGCGGAGAGAAGGCTGTAGATCGTTTCTTCCATGAGGAGAACGGAGACACAAACTTCATCTCTATGCTGATTCTTATTGCAGTAGCTGTATTCTTAGCAAGTGCATTTAAGACAGTTGGTAAGGAACTTTTGGAGCTGGTAGGCCAGAAGGTATCTACCTTCATCAACAGTACTGCTAACTAAGCCGAAGGAAAAATTGAATATGGGGTGCAATAAGAAAGAATACGAAGCCCGGAATCGAAAGGGCAAAGCTCTTAGTTCAGGCATAGTAAAGCTTAAGGCACCAATCAGGGAAAAGACATAGCAGGATGAGTAAGCATTTGCTTTAAAAACGTCTTGTTGGAAAATGTGTCTTTCTCCCATCAGGGAAAGGCTACTACCATGAAATTTTAACCTTTCCCTGAAACTATATAAAGAAATAAGCGTAGAAATAAGTGCAACAATATGTATAGAGATATGTATAGAAATCAATATAAA
>CAUSUG010000027.1:0-14017 GCA_963534765.1 uncultured Oribacterium sp. | reverse complement strand
GAATTGATAATATTTTTCATAATTAGTGAGGAAGTCTTAGGTAGTTAAGGGGGAAAGTAAAATGCCACTGGTAAAGATGAGTAAGTTGCTGGAAAATGCAAGAAAAGAGAACAGAGCCTGTGCCTCCCTGAGTGTTTACAGTATGGAAAGTCTGATGGGGGTTATGGCCGCTGTTGAGGAACTAAAGATTCCTGTGATTTTGCAGCTGGCAGAGGCAAGATTTGGAACAGCACCGCTGGAACTGATGGGACCCATGATGCTTTCAGCAGCGAAGAATTCTTCTATTGATATTGCAGTGCATTTGGATCACGGTTTGACCTTTGAAACCATTGAGAAGGCTCTTCAGATGGGATTCACTTCCGTCATGTATGACGGCTCTCTTCTTCCGATAGAGGAAAATATCGCTAATACCAAAAAAGTAATCGAAATGGCGAAAAACTATGATGCGGATGTGGAAGCAGAGCTTGGATTAGTAGGAAAGGGAGAAGGCGGCGGTGTGGATCACGGCGTGGCCTATACCAAGAAGGAAGATGCCCTTCGATTTTGTCAAGAGACGGGCGTTACAGCTTTAGCCATTGCCATTGGAAACAAGCACGGTAACTATGACGGGGAACCGAAGCTTCGGTTTGATATTTTAGAAGAAATTCATCAGGCATTGCCGGAACAATTTTTAGTACTTCACGGGGGCTCAGGGATTTCCGATGAGGATTTCCAAAGAGCCAGCCACCTGGGCATTCAGAAAATAAACATTGCAACAGCGCTGGCTGCGGCAGTGGTAAAGGCTTGTAAAGAATACTGTGAGGAGAATCCCAAGGGAGACTTCTATAAGATGAGTAAAAGAGCAGTTGAGGAAGTAGAAAAGACGGCACAACACCATATTCTGGTGTTTGCAGGAAAAGAATAGGATTTTCGGAGGAGAAAAAATGGAACTGTTTTCATTAGATCAGAGTAAAGAATTGGATATTATCTTTTTAGGAAGAGTAGCCATTGATTTTAATCCGGCATACTCCAAGGAAGTAAAAGAAGAGTTTAAGCCCTTGGAACAGGTGCATTTCTTTGAAATGTTTGTAGGAGGCAGTCCTGCAAACTCCGCTTTGGGAGTACAGAAGCATGGCTTAAAGGCAGGGTTTTTCTCCTGTATATCCGATGACCAGTTTGGAGACTTCGTGATTAACTTCCTTTCCGAAAAGGGCGTGGATACCAGTCACATTGTTCGGGCGCAGCAGGGAGAGAAGCTTGGACTTACCTTTACCGAGATGCGTTCCAAGTCGGAAAGCTCCATCCTGATGTATAGAAACCAGGCGGCGGATTTATCTCTTTCCGTAGAGCATATTGATGAGGAATATATCAAGAAAGCAAAGGCGATTTTGATTTCCGGAACCGCACTGGCGGAGAGTCCCTCCAGAGAAGCAGCCTTAAAGGCTGTGATGCTGGCAAAGAAAAATGGCGTAAAGCTCATTTTCGATATCGACTACCGTGCCTACAACTGGAAGAATCAGGATGAAATCGGCATCTACTACGCACAGGTGGCGAAGGAAGCGGATTTGATTATCGGCTCCAGAGAGGAATTTGATTTAACAGAGCAGTTCATCCAAAAGGGTATGAGCGATGAGGAGAGCGCAAAGTACTGGTTCTATCAAAACGCCACGATTTTGGTTATCAAGCATGGTATGAAGGGCTCTACAGCTTATACCAAGGACGGAAAAGCCTACAGCATTAAGCCATTCCCGGTAGAGGCCAGAAAGGGCTTTGGCGGCGGAGACGGCTACAATGCAGCATTTTTATCTTCTTTATTTAAAGGAGAAGAGATGATTGTTTGTTTGGAAAACGGTTCTGCAGAGGCGGCAATGATGGTTCGCTCCAACAACTGTTCCGTAGACCTTCCTACAACAGAAGAGCTTCAGGCCTTCATTAAGGAAGAAAAAGAACAGTATGGAGAGATGATTGCCAGAGTATAGGAGTGGAAAATGGAGAAGACAATTCGTTTAACGGTGGCACAGGCCATTGTAAAGTTTTTGGATCAGCAGTATGTGTGCTTTGACGGAAAAGAGACCAAGTTTGTAGAAGGCTTTTTCACTATCTTCGGTCACGGCATTGCTTTAGGAATCGGTCAGGCTTTGGACGAGAATCCCGGAAGCCTCCATGTAATGCAGGGAAGAAATGAGCAGGGAATGTGCCATGCGGCTATCGCCTTTGCTAAACAGCATAATCGGAGAAAAATTATTCCCTGTACTTCCTCTGTAGGCCCCGGTTCTGCCAATATGCTGGTGGCAGCAGCTACAGCAACAGTGAACAATATTCCATTGTTACTTTTCCCGGCGGATACCTTCGCTTCCAGACAGCCGGATCCGGTTTTACAGCAGCTGGAGAATCATAACAGTCTTGCAGTAACCACCAATGATGCGTTTAAGCCTCTTTGCAAATACTGGGACAGAATTACCAGACCGGAAATGATTATGTCCGCCTTGATTCAGGCCATGAGAGTCCTTACCGATCCTTCCGAGTGCGGAGCGGTGGCTATCGGTCTCTGTCAGGATGTGGAAGGAGAAGCCTACGACTATCCGGAATATTTCTTCCAAAAGAGAGTACACAGAATCAGCAGAGTATCTGCGGCGAAGGAAGAAGTGCAGGATTTGGCAGAGGCCCTTTCTAAGAGCAAGAAACCTCTTATCGTTGTAGGTGGAGGCGTAAAATACAGTGAGGCCGGGGAGGCTGTGGAGGCCTTCTGTAAGGAATTCAATATTCCTTTCGGAGAGACTCAGGCCGGAAAGAGTGCTTGTAAGTCCTCTGATCCTTACTGCTTAGGAGGAATCGGCGTTACCGGAACCTTGGCGGCAAACCGTATTGCTAAAGAGGCGGATACAGTGTTGGCTATCGGTTCTCGTCTTTCCGATTTTACCACCGGTTCCAAGTGGCTCTTCAGAGAAGAGGGCGTGCAGGTTCTTACCATTAACAACAACCGTTACCATGCCTATAAGATGGATGCTATTAAGGCGGTGGGAGATGCCAAGGCTACTTTGGAAGAACTGGCAAAGGCATTAAGAGAAAAGAATTATCGTTCCGCTTACAAGGGAGAAATCGAAAGCTGTAAGGCGGAATGGGATAAGGAATATAAGCGTTTGGCAGAATATGCCTATAAGGAAGAGGGCTTCGAGCCTTTGATCGAGGAAAGAGACCCAAGAACCATTCCGGAGTTTGTGGAAAAGACACAGGGCTACCTTACCCAGACCGCAGCAATCGCCGCTCTTCGGAGAAAGATGCCTGCAGACGGTATTGTAATCACTGCCGGAGGATCCCTTCCCAGCTGTATGCAGAGACTGTGGACAACGGATTCCCGCTACGCTTATCACGCAGAGTACGGCTACTCCTGCATGGGCTACGAAGTAGCAGCAACCCTTGGGGTTAAGATGGCAGAGCCGGAGAAGGAAGTGTATGCAGTGCTGGGAGACGGCTCCTTCCAGATGCTTCACTCCGAGATTATGACCATCGTGCAGGAAAAGAAGAAGGTAAACATCCTTGTCTTTGACAACTGCGGCTTCGGTTGTATCAACAATCTGGAGATGACCCACGGCGTAGGCAGTATTGCCACAGAGTTCCGCTATACCACAGGACAGAAGCCTGAGGGTGAGCTGATTCTTGTGGACTATGCCAAGGTGGGAGAGGGCTACGGCTTAAAGACCTATACCTGTAAGACCGTTCAGGAATTGGAAGAAGCCTTAGAGGATGCGAAGAAGCAGGATAGAACTTGTCTCTTTGACTTGAAGGTCATTCCAAAGACCATGACCAACGGCTATGAAGCCTGGTGGGATGTGGGAATGGCAGCAGTTTCCAAGAAGGAATCCGTGAAGGAAGCTTACGAAGAAGTGATTCGTCACAGAGAAGAGGCTAGAAAGTACTAAAGAAAGTCAGGGAATATGGAGAAAAAAGTATTTGGATATCCGGAGTTCAGTGCAGAAGGGGAGCAGATTCTTTGCACCTATGAAAATGATTACCGGGATATGCTGATGGACATCCGGGTATATCGGATGAAAAAGGGAGAGGAAAGACATTTTTCCAAGGAAAAGGAAGAGCTTGCCGTTTTACTGCTTTCCGGAAAAATCAAGTTTGTCTATGAAGGAACGGAAAAAGAAGGAAGCAGAAAGGATGTTTTTACAGAAGGTCCCTATGCGGTGCATCTTTCCAAGGGCAAGGAAGTTTTGATAAAGGCTCTGGAGGACAGTGAGATTCTTGTACAGTGTACGGAAAATGAAAAAGATTTCCCCACAGAGTTTTATGAGCCGAAGGATGCGCCCTGGATTTACTCCGGCGCAAAGGGAAAGTTTGGAAATGTAGCCAACCGTCAGGTAAATACCATTTTCGACCACGAAATTGCTCCCCTTTCCAACATGGTTTTGGGAGAGGTCCTAAATGATAGAGGAAACTGGTCCGGCTACCTGCCCCACAGACACGATCAGCCGGAGTGCTATTACTTCAAGTTTGACAGACCGGAGGGCTTTGGTGCCAGCTTCGTAGGAGATCAGGTATTCAAATCCGTTGACGGAAGCTTTTCCGCAATCCCCGGAGGATGCTTACATCCCCAGGCGGTAGCACCGGGATTTCTGATGTATACCTGTTGGATGATTCGGCATTTGCCCGGAAAACCCTGGAACCAGACTGACCGTTGCGAAGATGAACGCTACACCTGGTTACATGATGCAAAGTTTTAAGCAAGAGGAAGGAAGCAGAACGCATCCTCTTGTAGAAAATAAAAGCAGCATTGCTGCGAGAGTTGAGAAAAAGGAGCAAACTATGTTAAACAAGGAAAAAATTTCTCTGGGCATTGCCCCCATCGGCTGGACCAATGATGATATGCCGGATTTGGGAAAGGAAAATACCTTTCAGCAGACCGTTTCCGAAATGGCTTTGGCAGGATTTTCCGGAACAGAGGTAGGAAGTCACTATCCTACAGATCCTGTAGAGCTGAAGAAGGCTTTGGACTTAAGAGGCTTAACCATCTGTAACCGTTGGTTCTCCTCCTTCCTGATTTCCAAGCCCTACGAGGAGACAGAAGAGGCTTTCCGTAAGGAGCTGGCATTCTTAAAGGCTGTTGGCGCAAAGAGAATCGGTGTTTCCGAGCAAAGCTACAGCACCCAGGGAAAGCTGGATCAGCCTATTCTGGAAGGCAAGTATGTGATGAACGATGAGGAGTGGAAGAAGCTTACCGAGGGCTTAAACAAGCTGGGTAAGATTGCTAAGGAAGAGGGTATGATTCTTACCTTCCACCACCACATGGGAACCGTAGTACAGACCGAGGAGGAAATCGACCGCTTTATGGCGGAAGTAGATCCCGAGTATGTATTCCTGCTTTTCGACAGCGGACACTGCTCCTTTGCGGGAATTGACCCTGAGAAGGTTTTAAAGAAGTATATCTCCAGAGTTCGCCACATCCACTTAAAGGATTTAAGAAAGGCTGTGGTAGAGGAGTCCAGAAAGAATCATTGGAGCTTCTTAAAGAGCGTAAGAGAGGGATGCTTTACCGTTCCCGGTGACGGAGATGTGGACTTTGCTCCATTGTTCAAGATTATCGAAGAATCCGGCTATGAAGGTTGGGTACTGGTAGAGGCTGAGCAGGATCCTGCAAAGGCTAATCCGCTGGAGTATGCTATCAAGGCAAGAAAGTACATTCACGAAAAAACCGGACTATAAGTCGAGAAAAATACTATAGAACGTCGCAGAACAAAAGAAGGTTAAATCCTTTGGCGAATGAAATTGTAGGAACGTAGCTATAGGAAGACAAGAATAGACAGAAGTAAAAAACTCCAAAGAAGGAAAGCGGAGTAAAAATACAAAAGGAGGAATTATGGGAAAAACAGTAAAAATGGGACTTTTGGGAATGGGCAGAATCGGAAAGCTTCATGCCATGAACATCCAAAACAGTCTCCCCAATGCGGAAATCATTGTGGCAGTAGACCCCTTCTTAAACGAAGAGATGGAAGCCTGGGCTAAGGGCATCGGTATCACAAACTGCAGTAAGGATCCCAAGGATGTTTTTGAGAACAAAGAGGTAGAGGCAGTTTTGATTTGTTCTTCCACTGACACCCACGCAGATTTCATTATCCAGTCTGCAAGAGCAGGAAAGCAGATTTTCTGTGAGAAGCCAATCCACACCGACTTGGATAAGATTAAAGAGGCTTTGGCTGAGGTTGAGAAGGCGGGAGTGAAGTTGCAGCTTGGATTCGTTCGCCGCTTCGACCGTTCTCACAAGAAGGTAAGAGATGTGGTAGCTTCCGGACAGTTAGGAAAGCCCTATGTGGTAAAGGTTTGCTCCAGAGACCCTGAAGCACCACCTATGTCCTATGTGGCAGTATCCGGCGGAATCTTTATGGATATGATGATTCACGACTTCGACATGGTTCGTTACCTTGCAGGATCCGACATTACCGAGGTAAATACCGTAGGCGCTTGCCTGGTAAATCCTGATTTTGCAAAGTATGACGATGTGGATACCGCTATTGTAACCTTGAAGTTTGCCAACGGTGCTATCGGCGTAATCGACAACTGTCGTCAGGCTCCTTACGGCTACGACCAGAGAGTGGAAGTACATTGCGAAAAGGGCTGTGTACAGGACAACAACAATCTGGAAAATGAAGCTTATATCAGCACTGCATCCGGTGTTGAGGGAGCAAAGCCAACCTGGTTCTTCTTAGAGAGATATAACGATGCCTTTATTGCGGAAATGAAGGACTTCGTAGATGCGGTATTGGAAGGCAAGGAAGTGCCGGTAGGCGGTAAGGACGGTTTGGAGTCCGTGCGCGTGGCCATGGCGGCAAGAAAGTCTCTGTTAGAGAAGCGCCCTGTACAGCTTAGTGAAATCTAAGAGCGGAATTCTTCTATATAGAAGAGAAAAGTTCTTGATCGATAAATTAACCCGTTCCAAGAGGAACAAAAATCCATTTTATAAGAGAGGTAATCAAAATGTTTAAGAAAGCACTTGTAGTTTTAATGGCAGCATCTGCTCTTTCCTTCGCTCTTACAGGATGTGACAAGACTGAGACCAAGACAGAAAATGCAGGAACTGAGGCAAAGTCCGAAGAGGCTAAGTCCGGAGAGGCTAAGTCCGAGGAAGCTAAGGAAGGCAAGACCGAGGAGAAGGCTGAGGCTAAGTCCGATTCTTCCGAAGATCCCTTGGCAGGAGCAAGCTTCGAAGGAGATTACAAGATTGACGTAATCTTAAAGACCACCTCCTCCGAGTACTGGAGCTATGTGGTAGCAGGAGCAAAGGCATTTGAGAAGGATCACCCAAACGTTAAGGTTGAGGTTAAGGGCGCAAGCTCCGAGACTGCTTATGACGAGCAGCAGAACATGATCGAGACAGACTTAAACTCCGGAAGCTATGACGGATATGTTATTGCTCCATTACAGGCTGATCTGGTAAAGACTCTTATCGCAGGACAGTCCAAGCCAATCGTGGCAGTAGATACCAATATCGATGCTAAGGAAGTATTATCCTTCGTAGGAACTGCAAATGACACTGCGGCAAAGGAAGGCGGAAAGGCTGCTGTTGAGGAAGCAAAGAAGAGAGGCTGGACAGAGATTAAGGCTATCTCCATTTCCGGAGTACAGGGAGACGGAACAGCAACTGCAAGACTGAAGGGATATCAGGAAGGTATCAATGAAGCAGGCGGAGAGTTCTTGGAGAAGGAAATCCAGTATGCTGACGCAGTAGCAGATAAGGCTGTCACTTCTATGGAAGCTATTATGCAGAACCACCCGGAAGGAATCGCTATCATCGCTTGTAACAATGACGATATGGCTATCGCAGCAGCAAGAGCAGCTAAGGGTAACGAAGCATACAAGAATACCATTTTCATGGGCTTCGACGGCATCAAGTCCGCATGTGAAGCTATCCTTGACGGAACAGAGTCTATGTCTGTTGCACAGGAAGCTTATGACATGGGATACAAGTCTGTAGCGGCAACTGTAGCAAAGTTAAACGGAACAGAGCTTCCAGAGTTCATCAACTCCGGCGTATCCGTAATCACAAAGGACAACGCGCAGAAGAGATTGGATGACCTGAATTCTTACTTAGGAAAGTAATCAGAGCTTTGAAAATCAAATCAGCCGGAAGATAGCGGATGCTTCCGAGCAAAATGAAGTGAATCTAAGCACAACAAAGGGATGTTTCTCCTCATAAGAAAACATCCCTTTTCTTGAAAGAAGATAAAAAAGAAATTTTTTGCAATTATATTTTTGTGAAAATCATAACAGGCACTATACACAAGAGTAAAATAAAGGGGAAAGCATGAAGGAAAGTATTGTACAACTGAAGGATGTACGCAAGACCTTCCCCGGTGTGGTTGCGCTAAGCAAGATGCAGTTAGATGTACGTAAAGGCGAGATTTTAGGATTGATCGGAGAGAATGGAGCAGGAAAGTCTACGCTGATTAAAGTATTAACTGGGGTATACCATCCGGATGAGGGGCAGATCATCGTAGAAGGACAGGAAAGACAATTTAAAACTCCACAGCAGGCCATTTCTGCGGGAATATCCTGCGTGTATCAAGAACTGAATATTGAGAAGCTGCTTTCGGTAACCGACAATATGTTTATCAACAAGTGGATTCACAAAGGGCCATTACTGGACTATGGAAAAATGCACCAGATAGCCCAGGACATGATGAAGAAGTTGGGATTGGACGTAGATGTGCGGAAGCCGGCAGGACACTACGGCATGGGTGTACAGCAGATGATTGAAATCTCCAAGGCCCTTCTGGCCAATGCCAAGTGCATCATCATGGATGAGCCTACCTCTTCCTTATCGGAAAAAGAGGTAGAAGAGCTTTTAAAAATCTGTAGAGATTTACGGGAGCAGGGAATCGGCATCATCTTCGTATCCCATAAGCTGGAGGAGCTGTTCCAACTCTGCGACCGGATTACCGTTATCCGTGACGGAGAATACATTGATACCAAGGACGTGGCGGATTGGGACAATGACAGCCTGATTAAAGCCATGGTAGGACGTTCTCTGGATAACCAATTCCCGAAGGAAGCGGGAGTACGTTCTGAAAAGCCCTTATTGGAAGTAAAGAATCTTCACCGTAAGGGGGTTCTCCACAATGTATCCTTTAAAGCCTATGGTGGAGAGGTACTGGGATTCTCCGGACTGGTAGGTGCGGGAAGAACAGAAACCATGAGAGCCATCTTCGGAGCGGATCCCATTGACGGAGGAGAAATCTATATCCGCGGGGAGAAGGTGGATATTAAGAATCCCAAAGATGCCATTCGGGCAAAGATTGCTTTTTTAACTGAAGACCGAAAGGGACAGGGATTGATTTTAAATGAGTCCATTCAGAACAACCTGATATTAGCGAATTTAAAGGGCTATCAGAAGGGATTGTTCTTAAGTCAGAAGGATATGGACAGCATGGGGGAGGGCAGAATTCAAGAGCTAAGCATTAAGTGCCCAAGCCAGGAAGAAAGAGTAGGACAGCTTTCCGGCGGAAACCAGCAGAAGGTAGTTATCGGAAAGTGGTTAAACACCAATGCGGACATCTATATTTTGGATGAGCCTACCAGAGGAATCGACGTAGGAGCCAAGGTCGAGGTATATCAGGTCATTAACCGTTTGGTAAAAGAGGGAAAATGTGTCATCATGGTGTCTTCCGAAATGCCGGAAATCCTGGGAATGAGCGACAGGGTACTGGTAATGCGCGAAGGAAGAATCACCGGAGAAATGTCAAGAAGTACAGATGCCTTTAATCAGGAATCCGTGATGAAGGCAGCTTGGGAGGTATAAGATGCAAAAATCAAAATTAGGAAATTTAAGTAATTATATTGGAACATTTGCGGCACTGATTATTCTGTGTATCGCATTGGCATTGGCTTCTCCCAACTTCTTGGATAAGGCAAATTTGATGTCCATCTTAAAGCAGACTTCCTTCAATGCCCTGCTTTCCACCGGAATGTTGCTTACCTTGATTACCGCAGGAATCGACCTTTCCGTAGGCGCTACGGCAACCTTCGGAGCCTGCGTGGCAGGAGCTATGGTAAGAATGGGAGTGACCAATCCGGTATTCTTGTTCTTGGCTGTGTTAGTAGTAGGCGGTGTTGTGGGACTGATTAACGGCCTTCTTCTTACCCGTCTTCACCTGCCTCACCCCTTCGTATCCACTCTGGGTATGAAGAACGTGCTTTGGGGAGCAGCTTTAATTATCACTTCCTCTCAGATGATCAGCTTCTCCAACACCGGAGCAGAAGGCATCATGGTACTGGGAAGTGCCACCATCTTAGGGGGATTCCCTATCAGCTTCGTAGTGGTAATTTTGATTTACATTCTTATGCATATCCTTCTGACAAAAACTGCCTTAGGTCGTTCCATCTACTGTGCCGGAGGAAATATGGAGGCTACCCGCCTTTCCGGAATTAATGCGGACAATGTATTAACCTTCTGCTATGTGCTTTCCGGCTTTATGGCAGGCTTTGCAGGGATCGTATCCATCGGTCGTTCCGGAATCTCCAACGGTGCAAATGCTATCCAGCCTTACGATACCGATGCTATCGCAGCCTGCATTATCGGCGGAGCTTCCTTCATGGGAGGAAAGGGAACCATGGTGGGAACCATGCTGGGCGCATTAATCATTGCGGTACTCAGAAATGGATTCACCCTGCTTTCCGTACCATCCGCTTGGCAGAACCTGGTGCTTGGTTTGGTAATCATCGGAGCCGTACTTCTTGACGTAACAAGAGAGAGAATGCAGAAGAAAAAGAAATAAGACAAATTTCTATCAGGTCTATTCCATCGAAAATTGAATAGCTGAAAAATGAATCTAAAGCGGATTTGTTCCTAAAAAAATGTGGGCAAGAATAACTCCACTGTTAGTGAACAAATCCGTGATTTTTTTATGGAAACAATACAAAATAGAAAACATACAACAATAGGAGAAAAATATGAGCGAGATTAAAGTGGGCATCGTAGGACTGGGACGCTTAGGAAAGGTACACGCAAGAAACATTGCCTTTAAAATTCCCAGAGCAAAGCTGGTGGCTGCCTGCTCCATTATGGAAGCGGAACTACAGTACGCAAAGGAAGAACTGAAGGTTTCAGAAACTTTTACTTCTTATGAAGAGATGCTGGACAAGGCAGATTTAGATGCAGTAGCTATCGTAAGCTCCAGCCCCTGTCACTGTGATCAGATTGAAAAGGCTCTAGCTAAAGGCCTCCATGTCTTTACAGAAAAGCCTCTTGGGGTGGATGTGGTAGAATGTAAAAAGGCAGAGAAGGCAGTGGAAGCCCATCCTGACCAGGTGTTCTTCTTAGGCTTTATGCGCCGTTTTGATCCCTCTTACAGCTACGCGAAGAAAAAGATTGAAGAGGGTGCTATCGGAACTCCCTATATGGTAAAGGCAACCGGAATCGATCCGGAGGCGGCTGTAGAAGGAGCCATCAAGTTTGCCCCCACCAGCGGAGGACTGTTTATCGATATGGCAAGCCATGATGTAGATCTGATTCGCTGGTTCTTGGGAAGTGAAGTGAAGGAAGTATATGCTCTGGGAGCCAACTTCAAGCATCCGGAATTTTTATCCTGCAACGATACAGAAACCGGCGCAGCATTGTTCCAGCTGGAAAATGGAGGAATTGCGGAGCTTCATGTAGGAAGAACCGCAGCTCATGGTTATCATATTGAAACAGAAATCGTGGGAACGGAAGGCAGCATCAGAATCAGTCCTGTGCCGGAGAAGAATCTTGCCATCCTCTATGACCGTTACGGAGTACGCCAAGAGTGCGTAGAAAGCTTCCCGGAAAGGTTTGATGAGGCGTACCTTTTGGAAATGCAGGAATTTATTCAGTGC
Source organism: uncultured Oribacterium sp. (assembly GCA_963534765.1). Lineage (GTDB taxonomy): Bacteria > Bacillota > Clostridia > Lachnospirales > Lachnospiraceae > Oribacterium. The sequence goes on along the minus strand of CAUSUG010000027.1, from coordinate 2,188 downwards.
ATTATCGAAAAGAAGAAGCCGAAGCTTTCCGTATATGACGGAACCCGGGCAACAGAAATCTGCTTCGCCATGAAGAAGTCCTTTGAAGAAAAGAGACTGGTTAAGCTGGGAGAGTAAGTCATTGTGATGAGAGTTTTGATATTCCAAGATAAATTTATCCGATAAAAGCTAGTTTTAAATGGCTTGAAAAACCTCAAAACAAAAGAATTGATTAGGAATGTATTAAGAATTAGCTTAAGAACTTCGTAAGCATTTGTTTTTCCTTTGTAATAGACAAGGAGGAAAACATAGTTTATAGTGGGACAGGTAACGGGGCGAGCCCTAAAAATAAAGAAAAATTAGAATTTCTTTAGAAAAACTCTTGAATGGAAGAGAATTAAGGGTTATAATCGTCACGCAACTTGGATTATTATTTCCATGAATGAAAAAGGAGAGTGCATTAATTATGAGAAAGCAAACAAAATTGGTTGCAGCTTTATCTGCAACAGCTTTACTTGCTATTGGAGCTTCTGCAGTAACTTTTGCTGCAGGCTGGAACAATTCCACAGGTGAGTGGCAGTACCTTGACAATGATGGCAATGCTGTTACAGATGCTTGGAGAAAGTCCGGAGACTACTGGTTCTACCTTGGATCCGATGGAAACATGGCTAAGAACGAAGTTGTTCAGAACAACGATGATTACTATTTCGTAAACGGCGATGGCGCTATGGTTACTAACCAGTGGGTATCCTTCGACGAGTCCACAGAGGACGGAAACGATAAGAGATGGATGTACTTCGATTCTACCGGTAAGGCTTACAGAGACAAGAATGACAAGCTCACTGTTTCTGATATCAAGACCATCAACGGCAAGAAGTACCTCTTCGATCAGGAAGGTAAGATGCTTTACGGCTGGTTAGGTGAGGATTCCGCTCTTGTGACTGGCGATGATGCTTGGACTACTGCTAAGTATTACTACGGTGGATTTGATGACGGTTCCGCTCAGCACGGTTGGGTACAGTTAACTGTAAATGACAATGGTGAGGACAGCACTGCTTGGTTCTATTTCGATGACAACGGTAAGGTTTCCCGTGATAAGAAGAAGACTATCAACGGACAGACCTACTACTTCGATGAGAAGGGTCGTATGATTGAGGATTGGTCCACAGCAACCAAGGCTTCCGGAAGCTATTTCAATGCTAAGTCAACTACATCCGCTAGCGTTGTTTATGTAAATGGTGACGGTGGAGCTAGAAAGAATCAGTGGATTTGGGCTGTTCCTGCAGAGAGCTATTTACCAAAGGATTTTGAGAATGATTCCGCTTCTTGGTGGTATGCAGATAATAGCGGAAAAGTAGTTACTGATAAGCTTAAGAAGATTAAGGGCAAGGTATATGCTTTCGATAAGTATGGTCGTATGATTTCTGGACTTGCAACTTCTTATAATGGACGTAATAAATTTACCAATGCTTCCGGAATTGGTGATGATGATTTCCAGGATCTTACAGGAGATGTATTCTTAAAGCAAGTTGCTGCTAGCACAAAGATTTACTACTTCTCCGGTGATGGTGAGAAGGACGGTTCCAGAAAGACCGGATACCAGAAGGTAGACTTTGATGATGATACATACGAGATGTACTTCAACAACAGCGGTGAGGCTGCAAACAACTATGTATCTAAGATTAAGAAGTATGCTAATAAGGGTATTATTCTTAAGGCTAACAACGATGATTCTAACTATGGCGTAATTAAGGTTGATAGTGCAAATGTAAAGAAGTTAGGTGACAATAATGGTGTTGTTTACTTTGATGGAAGTGTTTCCTTTGCTAACAACGATTATGTATTAGTTAATACAGCAGGAACTGTTCAGACTGGTAAGGTTAACTTGAAGGATAGCAATGATGCTTACTATTCCACTGATAAAGACGGAAAGGTTCTTTATTCTGGATACAAGAAGCTTTACACAGTTCAGAATAATGATCACCCGAATTTTGTATATTCTTACAATGGTAAGAATTACTACACAGAGTAATTTGTGTTTATAAAAAAAGAACCCCCTCCGGGGTTCTTTTTTTATCTAAAAATACGGCTTAAATCTTCAGAGCATTGCGTATCTCCTAGTCCCAAGGTACAGTCTCGCTAAGTTCGCCCCGACTAGCGGTACTAAACGCAAGCTTCGCTTCGCTCGCTTTTGTTAAGTACCGAGGGG
>CAUSUG010000026.1:0-14692 GCA_963534765.1 uncultured Oribacterium sp. | reverse complement strand
GTTTTATGTGGTAACTTAATTTTACCGACGGCAATAGACTATGTCTGATAACATTGTACAGCTCAATGAGGATCTTATAAAGAGCAAGTCAAGGATCTGGTACGCGGTAGATGCAAAAATGGGGATATTCGAAGAAATATTTAAAAAGAGACATGGATCAATATTTATAGAAGAAAAAATGCTGTGAAAAGTGAAGAAAAACAAAGAAAAGGCTTGTTTTTTCAATGCTTTTGTGTTAGTGTATATCAGTATTTGTAACGTAGGAAGGGGCAAGCACTGGCTTGTCCCTTTTGCTTGAATGGAGCGTTGGCATGGAAATTGAGAGAACAAAGGCGTATTTGGAAGAAATTCTTCCGGGAATGGGCTATGTGTTGGATAGTGTCACCTTTACAAAAGAGGCGGGAACCCACTATCTAAGGGCATTCATTTTTAGAAAAGATGAGCAGGACATGACGGTCAATGACTGTGCCATGGTCTCCAGAAGACTGTCCAAGTGGTTGGATAAAGAAGATTTTATTGCAGAAGAGTATATCCTGGAGGTTTGTTCCCTAGGCTTTAAGGATAATCCCGGAGCGGAGGAGCTTTCCGAAGTGGAAGAAGAACTGCTTTCCGGGGAAGAAGCTACGGAAGAGTAAATTGTGAGGCGAAAACAGTTGAAAGTATAATACAGGCGGAATAAAAGGCAGTAAGATAGAAAACGCCTGATGATAAAAATAAAGAGGAGTAAAAACGATGAACGAGGAATTACGCTTAGCGCTAGACATGTTAGAGAAGGAAAAGAAAATTTCCAAGCAGGCTTTAATTGAGGCTATCGAGCTTTCATTACAAACCGCTTGCAAGAATCACTTCGGTTCCGCAGACAATGTGCACGTAAGCATGAATCCGGACACTGCAGTGTTTTCCGTATTGGCAGATAAGACAGTTGTAGAGAAGGTGGGAGACAAGTCCACAGAAATCAGCTTGGAAGAAGCCCATGAAATGGATCCTTCCTATACCTTGGGAGATGTGGTTCAGGTACCCATTGATTCCAAGTCCTTCAGCAGAATTGCAGCGCAGAATGCCAAGGGCGTGATTGTGCAGAAGATTCGCGAGGAAGAGAGAAAGAACCTCTTTGAAGAATATTATGCTATGAGCAAAAAGATTTTCACAGCCCTTGTGGAAAAGAATACCGGAAGAGCTCTGATTATGAATTTGGGCAAGGTAGATGGTTACCTTGCGGAAGCGGAGCAGATTCCGGGAGAGAATTTGACTCCCGGACAAAGAGCAAAGGTCTATGTGGTGGAAGTGAAGGACAGCCCCAAGGGACCAAAGCTAATGCTTTCCCGTACCCATCCGGAGTTGGTTCGTAAGCTGTTCTTTGAGGAGGTTTCCGAGCTTAGAGAAGGCATTGTGGAGATTAAGTCCATTGCCAGAGAGGCAGGATCTCGTACCAAGATGGCAGTCATTTCCAATGAAGAGGATGTGGATGCAGTGGGTGCCTGCGTAGGTCTTAACGGAAACCGTGTAAATACCATCGTGGAAGAGCTTCGGGGAGAGAAGATTGATATTATCAACTATGATGAGAACCCTGCCTACCTGATTGAGAATTCCTTATCCCCGGCTAAGGTAATCGCAGTTATTGCGGATCCGGACAACAAGGAAGCTTTGGTCATTGTACCGGATAATCAGTTGTCTCTGGCCATCGGTAAGGAAGGACAGAACGCAAGACTTGCGGCAAAGCTGACCAATTATAAAATTGATATAAAGTCCGAGTCTCAGGCTCAGGAACAGGGAATCTTCGATGAAATGGGAATTGATTACCATGGAGAAAGCCTGGAGGAAGAGGATTTAGGCTATGATGAGGACTATGAGGATGCTTCCTATGAAGAAGGGGAAGAGGAAGCGGAAGCTTACGAGGAAGAATAAATAAAAGAGAGACTTGGTTTTCGAAAAAAGGATTGGTCTTTTTCGAAAAGCATTTTCATAGAACCGATAGAACCATAGGGATGTTTTCCGGGAGGGAAAATGAAGGTAGAGCCACAACGAAGCTGCATAGGCTGCGGAGAAAAAAAGGACAAAAAGGACTTGCTTCGGATTGTCCGTTCTCCGGAGGGGGAATATGCCGTGGATTTGCAAGGAAGAAAAAATGGAAGAGGCGCTTATCTTTGCAAGAATCTTTCTTGCCTGGAGAAGGCTGAGAAGAAAAAGGCTTTTTTCCGTTCCTTCAAGGAAGCAATCCCCAAGGAAGACCTGGATAGACTGAGGGAGGAAATCAAAGAAATTGCAAAATAAGATATTGGGACTCTTGGGTTTGTCCATGAAGGCCGGAAAGGTCAAGGCGGGAGAGTTTTCCGTAGAAAAGTCCATTAAAGCCCATAAGGCCAAATTGGTGCTGGTGGCTGCCGATGCTTCGGAAAATACGGAAAAAAAATTCCGACAAAGTTGTTTTTATTATCAGATTCCCATATTTTCCTTCGGAACGAAGGAGGAGCTGGGGAGAGGGATTGGAAAGGAAATGCGTTCTTCTCTGTGCATAGAGGATGAAGGCTTTGCGAAACGGATGATTGAGATTTTAGATGGAGGGAATGCGGATGTTAGAAGATAATAAGAAAGAAAATATTGAACAAAAAAGTGAGGAAGCTCCCGTTAAAAAGAAAAAGTTAGCGGTGGTTTTCCATTCCCAAAACTCGGTGAACCATAAAAATCATCCTCTGGGAAGAACACAGTTTTCCGATAAGGCAAAGGCCAAGGTAAAGAAGGAAGCAGGGAAAGAGGAGGGAGGAAAGAAATCTCCCAATGGAAGACCCCTGCCTCCCGGAACTGCAAGGGTTACTCCTTTGAAGGCTTTGAATGCTATCCAGAAAAAGCAGGAGGAAGAGGAGAAGAAGCTGGCAGAGGAGAGAATCCTTTTAGAAAAGCAGGAAGCGGAAAGAAAAGCTAGGGAAGAAGCGGCAAAGGCCAAGGAAGAAGAGGAAAAGAAGGCTTTGGCGGAAAAGGAGAGTCAGGAAAAGGCAAAGAGACCTACCATCTCCGGAATCAAACCGACTATTTCCGGAATTGCGGCTAAGCTGAACCCTGCTAAGCCCCAGAGTAAAGAGCCTGTCGGAGAGCGTAAGAGCAGCAGCTTCGGCGCCGGAAAGCCTGCAGAGAAGCGGTTTGCACCGGGAGGAAGAAGTGACAGCAGAGGAGAGGGAAGAAAGGATGGAGATTCCAGCGGAAGACCCCGTTTCGGTGCGGCTGCGAAGAAGCCTGCTCCAAGCCTTGCTCCGGAGATTGTGGAAAAGCAAAGCAGAACCAAGCATGACGCCACAAAGCCTCAGAAGAAGGTTTACGGAAACAAGAGCTTTGAAAATGAAAAGGCCAACATTTCCCAGAAGAATCGTGCTGCCAGAAAGCAGAATAAGTACGGCGCTACCCAGTCCTACGAGAGAGATGAGCAGGTAAAGGTAAAGAAGACCGGAAAGGGTGCATTTATTAAGCCGGAAGTGGTGAAGGTTGCGGAAGAAACCATTAAGTCCATTACCTTACCGGAGGTAATTACCATTAAGGAATTGGCGGATAAGATGAAGCAGAAGTCTGCGGACCTTATCAAGAAGCTTTTCTTAAAGGGGCAGATGGTTACCCTGAATACGGAATTAACGTATGAAGAGGCGGAAAATATTGCGGTTGAGTACGACATCCTTTGTGAAATGGAAGAGAAGGTAGATGTTATCGCTGAGCTGGTACAGGATTCCGAAGTGGATGAAGAGAAGGATTTACAGCCCCGTCCTCCTGTAGTAGCGGTTATGGGACACGTTGACCACGGTAAAACCTCTATTCTGGATGCGATTCGAAATACCAATGTGACCAGTAAGGAGCATGGCGGAATTACCCAGTCTATCGGTGCTTATCAGGTAACGGTAAAGGTTAACGACGAAGACAGAGTGATAACCTTCTTGGATACTCCCGGACATGAAGCCTTCACTGCTATGCGTATGCGTGGAGCCCAGTCCACCGATATTGCTATCCTGGTTGTTGCTGCAGATGACGGCATTAAGCCCCAGACCATTGAGGCGATTAACCATGCTAAGGCGGCCAATACAGAGATTATTGTAGCCATCAATAAGATTGATAAGCCTGCGGCAAATATTGACAAGGTGAAGCAGGAATTAATGGCCTATGATTTGGTGGCTGAGGACTACGGCGGAACCACCATTTGCTGTCCTGTTTCCGCAAAGACCGGAGAAGGACTGGAAAGTCTTTTAGAGAATATTGCTTTGCAGGCGGATGTGCTGGAATTAAAGGCTAATCCAAACCGTAAGGCCTACGGTGTTGTAATCGAGGCGGAGCTGGACAAGGGAAGAGGTTCCGTAGCCCGTCTTTTGGTACAAAAGGGTACCCTGCATATCGGAGATGTGGTGGCTGTAGGATCGGCCTTTGGTAAGGTTCGTGCCATGATTGACGACAAAGGAAAGAGAATCAAGAAGGCAACACCTTCCATGCCTGTAGAGATTTTAGGATTGAACTCCGTGCCTAATGCGGGAGAAATTTTCCAGGTGAAGGACAACGAGAAGGAAGCCAAGGCTTATGCGGATACCTTCGTTAGTGAAGGAAAGCAGAAGATGGTGGAGGATTCCCGTAAGAAGGTTAGCTTAGATGCCCTCTTTGACCAGATTAAGGCCGGAGAGCTGAAGGATCTTCCGATTGTCATCAAGGCGGATGTACAGGGATCTGTGGAAGCTGTTCGTGATTCCTTACAGAAGATTGAAAATGCGGAAGTTCAGGTGAAGGTGATTCATGCCGGTGTTGGTGCCATCAATGAGTCCGATATTAACCTGGCTATTGCTTCAAATGCCATCGTCATCGGATTTGACGTTAAGCCGGATCCAACCGCAAGAGATATTGCCGAGCGGGAAAATGTAGACGTAAGACTTTACAATGTCATTTATAAGGCTATTGAAGATATTGAGCTTGCCATGAAGGGAATGCTGGCTCCTGTTTATGAGGAAAAGGTTATCGGTCATGCGGAGGTTCGTATGATCTTTAAGTCCTCCGGAGTTGGCGTTATTGCCGGTTCCTTCGTTCTGGACGGAAAGGTACAAAGAGGTGCCAAGGTTCGTTTGACCAGAGGCGGAGAGCAGTTATATGATGGAACCATTGCTTCCGTAAGACATTTTAAGGATGATGTAAAGGAAGTGGGTGTTAAGCAGGAATGCGGTATTGTTTTAGAAGACTTTACCGATATTCAGGAATTGGACCAGTTGGAAGTTTATATCATGGAAGAAGTAAAACAGAGATAAGAGGGAGGGGAGCCGAAGGCTCCCCTGTTCCTACTTTTTTAGGAAAGTATAAAGAGGTAAAAAGTGAAAAAACTGAGCTTTAAGAACCAAAGAAGAAATGAGGATGTGAGAAGATGTCTTTCTCTTTTGATTCGGGAAGAGGTAAAGGATAGCAGGGTTTCTCCCTTCTGTGACGTTACCGGTGTGGACCTTACTCCGGATTTACAATACTGTAAGGTCTTTGTTTCCTGCCTTGGCAGTGAAGAGGAGCTGGGAAAAACCATTGAGGGATTAAAGGCTGCCGGGGGATTTTTACGAAGAGAATTGGCCGGAAGTCTTAATTTAAGACATACGCCGGAACTGCAATTTATTGCGGATCACTCCGTGGAATACGGTTCCAGAATGGATGCTTTGATATCTCAGGTTAGCAAAGAAGATAAGGAAAGAGCTGTGGGGGAAGTAGTAAATCAGGATAATCGCTATAAAGAGGAGGAAGAATGAGAGACAAGCTAGAGGAATTATTAGCTTCTTCCCAACGGATTTGTCTACTGGGACATACTCGCCCGGACGGAGATTGCCTGGGCTCTACTCTGGGCTGGAAGAATTATTTAAAGAATCGCTATCCGGAGAAGGAAGTACAGGTTTATTTGATGGAGGCCCATGAGAAATTTTCCTATCTTCCCGGTTTTTCCGACATTCGCCACGACGTGCCCAAGGAGAGTTATGACCTGGCTCTGATTTGCGATTGCGGAGCTTATGAAAGACTGGGAGAGTTCGGCTCTTTGGCAAAGTCTGCAAAAAACTGTTATGTGGTGGACCATCATGTAACAAGTAATGGGGAGGATTTTCCTTTTCATACTATTTTACCCGATGCCTCCAGTACCTGCGAGGTGAGTTTTGACCTGATGGAAGAAGAGTTTTTTGATAAGGCGGTGGCTACCTGCATTTATACCGGCTTAATCCATGATACCGGAGTTTTTAAGTATAACTGTACTTCTCAGCATACCATGGAGATTGCAGGAAAATGCATAGCCCGGGGAATTCCTTTTTCCTACATCATTGATGACAGCTTCTATATGAAGTCTGTGGATCAGCAGAAAATGACGGGGAAGGTCTTGCAGGATGCAAAGCTTTATTGTGAGGATAGAATCTTGGCTTCTTCCTTAAGCCTAAAGGATATGCGTTCCTTTAATCTGGAACAAAAAGACCTGGACATGGTGGTCAGTATCCTTCGGGAAACCAGAGATGTGGATGGGGTGATTTTCCTCTATGAGGTAGGGAATCAGCTGTATAAGGTGAGCCTACGGTCCAACAACAATGCCTTTGATGTTTCACAGGTGGCGGCCTTCTTTTCCGGCGGAGGCCATAAGATGGCAGCAGGTTGTAGCCTAAAGGGCAGTCCGGAGCAGATTTTGGAGAAGCTTTTCGGAGAAATGAGAAAGCAGCTGGATGCAGAGGGCTTCAAAAGCAATAAAAGATGTAGAGAGTAAGCATGGATGGAATTATTAATGTATATAAAGAAAAGGGGATGACCAGTTTCGACGTTCTTCGGGCTCTTCGAAGAATTCTGAGAGAAAAAAAGATGGGGCATACCGGCACCTTGGACCCCATGGCGGAAGGCGTGCTTTTGGTCTGTGTCGGAAAGGCTACCAAATATGTGGATGCTTTGATGGCGAAAGAGAAGATCTATCAGGCGGAATTGACCTTAGGAATCGAAACGGATACGGAGGACAGTACCGGAAAGATTCTTTACGAAGAAGAGGTTTCTATTTCGAAGGAGGATATTGAAAAGATTCTTCCCCGCTTTCTGGGGAAGCAGGAGCAGATTCCTCCCATGTACAGCGCAAAAAAGCTGGAAGGAAAAAAGCTCTATGAACTGGCAAGAGAAGGGAAAACGGTAGAAAGGAAGCCGAGTCAGATTGAGATTTTCAGTCTGGAAATTCTTTCCTATGACTGTCCTAAGCTCCGTTTTCGGATTCATTGTTCCAAGGGGACTTATATTCGTACTCTTTGCAAGGATATCGGGGAAGCGCTGGGGACCAAAGCCTGTATGTTTGCGCTTTTGCGAGAGCAGGTGGGGGAGTTTTCATTGAAAAATAGCTTTAGCCTGTCGGAAATTGAGAAGCTGGAAGGAGAAGGGAAAAGAGATACTTACCTTCTTCCGCCCCTATACAGTAAAGAAAATACAATCTTAACCTTCGGAAAGTTTGATGGTCTTCATCTCGGACACCAAAAAATATTTGAAGAGATGTTTAAGGAAGGAAAGGCTGAGAATTTAGTGCCTTCCGTTTTGTCCTTTACCACCCATCCTTCGGCTTTATTTTCCGGAGAGCGGCAGGATCTTCTTTGTACGGAGGATGAGCATTATACTCGTCTGCAAAATGCAGGATTTTCCCAGATTTTTCTTTTTCCATTAACCTTGGAAACCGCCAAGATGCCTCCGGAGAAATTCTTAGAAGATATCCTGGTAAAAGCCTTGAAGGTAAAGCACCTTGTGGTGGGAACGGATTGCAGCTTCGGCTATAAGGGAAAAGGTGATGTGGCATTGCTTCGGGAAAAGGCTGAGGTTTTCGGCTATAAGCTGACCGTGGTGGAGAAGGCATTAACCCGGGATGCCACCGGGAAATCCGTAGAAATTTCCAGTACCTATATCCGGAAATGCTTGGAAAAGGGGGCTGTGGAAGAGACGGCAAGGCTTTTGGGACGGTACTATACCCTGTCCGGCACCGTGGTGCATGGAAAGAAAATCGGGCGAAGCATCAATTTCCCCACGGCCAACATTCTCCCGAAGGAAGGAAAGCTCTGCCCCATGGAGGGGGTATATCATACTCGCGTGCTTCTGGGGAAGGACTACTATGAGGGAATGACCAGCATAGGGAAGAATCCCAGCGTGGCGGAGAATAATCCGCTGACCATAGAAACACATATTCTGGGCTTTCAGGGAGATATCTACGGAGAGAAGCTTCGCTTGGAATTTATCAGCTTTATTCGGGAGCAAAGACATTTTAAGGATATCGAAGAGTTGAAGAGTCAGCTGGAGAAGGATTTGGCCTTTGTAGAGGAAGAAAGTAAAAAGAGGGAGTCGTAAGAATGTTTTTTCCGAGCTTCGTGAAACTTATGGTTTTTGCCAAAGCAAAGTGTGAAAATCCTTGACGAAAGCCGGAAATTCGCGTATTATGGTCTGGCATTTATGGACTGATTTTGGAGAAGAAGAAAAGTTATCATAAAATGCACAGAACTTCGCGTTAGGCATAGGAAGGCGATTTCCTAACGCCTTCCTCAGTCTAACGTGTGTTAACGCAAGAAATTGCTAAAAAAAGGAGAATCAAATGATTACAAGAGAGAAAAAAGCAGAGTTGGTAGCAAAGTACGGAAGAAAGCCCGGAGACACCGGATCTCCTGAAGTACAGGTAGCGATTCTTACAGAGAGAATCGTTGAGCTTACCGAGCATTTAAAGAGCAACCCTAAGGATCACCACAGCAGAAGAGGACTTCTGATGATGGTAGGTCACAGAAGAGGCCTTTTGGACTACTTAAAGAAGACCGACTTAGAGGGTTACAGAAGCTTAATCGAGAAGTTAGGCATCAGAAAGTAAGAAGAATCAGGGCGGAAAAGCATGGCTTTTCTGCCCTTTTTTACTGTTCATTTTCTCATTTTCCTGTATAATAGGAATCTATGACAAAAGCTATCCGGAAGGTAGTCCGAGATCACTGAAGAGGCGGTGAACCTCACAGTTTCTTCAGTGGCTTTGGATCTTCCGGATTAAACAAAGGAGGATTTATGTATAAGAGTTATTCAATGGAACTTGCCGGAAGAACCCTGACGGTGGATGTGGACAGGGTTTGCGCGCAAAGTAACGGTGCCGCATTGATGCACTATGGAGACACTACGGTGTTGTCCACCTGTACCGCTTCCGCAAAGCCGAGAGACGGTATTGATTTCTTCCCCCTTTCCGTAGAATACGAAGAAAAGATGTATTCTGTAGGAAAGTTCCCGGGAGGATTTAAGAAGAGAGAAGGAAGAGCCAGTGACAATGCGATTTTAACCGCAAGAGTTATTGACCGTCCTATGCGTCCTCTCTTCCCTAAGGACTATAGAAATGATGTTTTATTAAACAACCTGGTATTATCCGTGGATCAGGATGCTTCTCCGGAACTCTTGGCTATGCTTGGTTCTTCCCTGTCCACCTGTCTTTCCGATGTTCCCTTTGACGGTCCCTGTGCAACCACCCAGATCGGCATGGTTGGGGGAGAATTTGTGGTAAATCCCGGAAACGGAGAGAAGGCGGTTTCCGACCTTTTATTGACTGTAGCTTCCACAAAAGAGAAGGTTATCATGATCGAAGCCGGAGCTAACGAGCTTCCGGAGGCCAAGATGATAGAGGCAATTTATCTTGCCCATGATGTAAACCAGCAGATTATCGGTTTCTTTGAGAGCATTATCGAAGAATGCGGAAAAGAAAAGCACAGCTATGTTTCCAGCGCCATTCCTGAAGAAGTATTTGCGAAGATGAAGGAAGTGGTAAAGCCGGAGGAGATGGAGAAGGCTGTATTTACCGATGATAAGGCGGAAAGAGATGCCAATGTTTCCCTTCTTAGTGAAAGACTGGTAGAAGCTTTCCAGGATGACGAGGAAGCTTTGGCCATTTTACCGGATGCCATCTATCAGTATGAGAAGAAGACCGTTCGTAAGATGATTTTAAAGGATCATAAGAGACCGGACGGAAGAGCCATTGATGAGATTCGTAAGTTGGAGGCTGAGGTGGACCTTCTCCCCAGAGTGCATGGCTCCGCCATGTTTAAGAGAGGACAGACCCAGATTATGAATATCACTACCCTGGCACCTCTTTCCGAGGTTCAGAAGGTAGAAGGTTTAAATGAATTTGAGACCGAAAAGCGTTATCTGCACCAGTATAACTTCCCCGGCTATTCCGTAGGAGAGGCTAAGGCTTCCAGAGGTCCCGGAAGAAGAGAAATCGGACACGGTGCTTTGGCAGAGAAGGCTTTGATTCCTGTACTGCCTTCCGTGGAAGAATTCCCCTATGCGATTCGTTCCGTTTCCGAGACTATGGAGTCCAACGGTTCTACTTCCATGGCTTCCACCTGTGCTTCCTGCATGTCCTTAATGGCTGCCGGTGTACCCATTAAGAAGCCTGTTGCCGGAATTTCCTGCGGTCTTGTAACCGGAGACAGCGATGATGAGTATTTGGTACTTACCGATATTCAGGGCCTGGAAGACTTCTTCGGGGATATGGACTTTAAGGTAACCGGAACAGAGGACGGAATCACCGCTATCCAGATGGATATTAAGATTCACGGCTTGACTCGTCCCATTGTGGAAGAGGCTATTCGCAGAGCAAGAGAAGCAAGACTCTTTATTATGAACGGTGTTATGAAAGAAGCGATTGCAGAGCCTAGAGCGGAGCTTTCTCCCTATGCACCGAAGATTTTGACCATGTCTATCAATCCGGAGAAGATTGGAGATGTTATCGGAAAGCAGGGTAAGACCATTAACGGTATCATCGAAGAAACCGGCGTGAAGATCGATATTGATGATAACGGAACTGTTTCCATTTCCGGAACAAACCTGCCTGATTTGGAAAGAGCGAAGAAAATCATTGAGTCTATTGTAAACGATATTGAGCCGGGACAGATTTTTGAAGGAACCGTAGTCAGAATGATGGATTTTGGTGCCTTTGTACAGTTAAGCCCCAACAAGGACGGCATGATTCACATTTCCAAGCTATCCGACCAGAGAGTGAATAAGGTAGAGGATGTGGTTCATATCGGCGATAAAGTTCGTGTAAAGGTTCTGGAAGTGGATAAGATGGGCAGAATCAACCTTTCTATGCGCCCACAGGATTTGGTAGAGAAGCAGGAAGCGTAAGCACAGCTTAAGGGGGAAAAATATGAAGATTAGAACGAGATATGCACCTTCCCCTACCGGAAGGATGCATGTGGGGAATTTACGAACCGGCATGTACGCCTATCTGATTGCCAAGCATGAGGGAGGTGACTTCCTCCTTCGTATCGAGGATACCGACCAGGAAAGAGAAGTGGAAGGAGCGGTGGATATTATCCGCAGAACCCTGGAAGCTACAGGACTTTTCTGGGATGAGGGTCCGGATAATCCCGGAGACTGCGGCCCCTATGTGCAGTCGGAACGGGTAAAGACCGGCGTTTACATGGACTATGCAAAAAAGCTGGTGGATAAGGGAGAGGCTTACTACTGCTTCTGCGACGAGGATCGTTTAAAGAGCCTGCAAACCGAGGTAAACGGAGAGACCCTTTTCCATTATGACAAGCATTGTCTTTCTCTTTCCAAAGAAGAGGTGGAAGAGAAGTTAAAGCAGGGACTCCCCTTTGTTATTCGCCAGAATAATCCGACAGAAGGCAGCACTACTTTCCATGACGAGCTTTACGGGGATGTTACCGTGGAGAACAGCGAACTGGACGACATGGTGCTGATTAAGTCCGACGGCTATCCTACCTATAACTTTGCCAATGTTATTGACGACCATTTGATGGGGATTACCCATGTGGTTCGTGGAAACGAATATCTTTCCTCCAGCCCCAAGTACCAAAGACTTTATGATGCCTTCGGCTGGGAGTCTCCGAAGCTGATTCATTGTCCTTTGATTACGGATGAGAACCATAAGAAGTTATCCAAGAGATCCGGACACTCCTCCTTTGAGGACCTGATTGATCAGGGCTTTGTGGCTGAGGCGGTGGTAAACTTTGTGGCCCTTTTAGGCTGGAGCCCTGAGGAAAATGAAGAGATTCTTTCCTTGGAGGATTTGGTTCGTTTGTTTGATTACCACAGAATTTCCAAGAGCCCTGCTGTTTTCGATATGGGTAAGCTTCGTTGGATGAACGGAGAGTATATCAAGAAAATGGACTTCGACAAGTTCTATGAGAGAGCTCTCCCCTTCGTGAAAGAAGCTGTAGGTGAGGGATTGGATCATAAGAAGATTGCCGAGATGGTAAAGAGCAGAATCGAAATCTTCCCGGACATTCCCGAGCAGGTTTCCTTCTTTAAGGAAGTACCGGACTACGAGCTTTCTCTTTATGAAAACAAAAAGGCAAAGTGTAATTTAGAGAATTCTTTGAGCCTTCTGGAAGAGGTTCTTCCTTTATTACAGGAGGAAAATGACTACAGTAACGATCACTTGTATGAGAAATTACAGGCCTTCGGTCAGGAAAAGGGCTACAAGACAGGCTTTATGATGTGGCCTATCCGCATTGCCCTTTCCGGAAAGCAAATGACTCCCGCAGGAGCTACCGAGATTCTTTCCGTACTGGGTAAGGAAGAGTCCTTAAAGAGAATTGAAAAAGCAATAGAGAGATTAAAAGAAAAGAGGTAATGGCATTGGATAAGCAGGAATTTTTAGAGAGATACAGACATTCTCTTGCACATATTTTAGCAAAAGCCATGGTAGAGCTGTATGGTCCTGAGGTACAGTATGCGATCGGACCCCAGATTGAAGATGGCTGTTATTATGACTTTGCTCTGCCCAAGTCCTTGTCCGAGGAGGATTTTAAGACTATTGAGGACAAGATGAGAGAAATCATCAAAAGAAGAGAGAACTGGACCAGAGAGGAGCTGTCACGTGAGGCGGCCTTGGCTCTCTTTGATAAGCAAAAGTTCAAAAAGGAGCTGATTCAGGATCTTCCTGCCGATGAAGTCATCAGTATTTATCGTACCGGTGATGATTTCGTGGATCTTTGCCGTGGACCCCATGTGGAGAATTCTCAGGAACTCATGAATGTGGCCTTCCAGATTAAATCCATTTCCGGAGCTTACTGGCGTGGAGATGAGCACAGAGATCAGTTACAGCGTGTTTATCTTTTTGCCTTCCCGGATAAGAATGCCTTAAAGGAGCATTTGAAGTGGTTACAGGAAGCCCAGGAGAGAGACCATAAGAAGCTGGGTAGTCAGCTTGACCTCTTCATGTTTGATGAGACTGCTCCCGGAATGCCATATTGGCTTCCCAGAGGTTGGAAGATGTATCAGGCGCTTTTAGCCTATTCCAGAAGTGTGCAGGCAAAGCATGGTTACACGGAGATTTCCGCACCCCTTATCAATAATAAGAAATTATGGTTGATTTCCGGACACTGGGCACATTACATTAACAATATGTTTATGGTTCCCGGTATTTCCGGCTGGTTAAAGGCCGATGCTGACCTTTCCGGTGTACTGGAGCATCCTACTGATGCCAGCCTTGGAGAGAAGATTGTAAAGATTCAGGCAGGCTCTGTAATCTACAATCGTGAGAATATTGATACCATGGCGGCAAAGCCCATGAACTGTCCTAACGCCATGATTACCTACAAGAGAAGAAATCGTTCCTATAAGGAGCTTCCAATTCGTTATTCCGAGTATGATGTACTCCACAGAAAGGAAAAATCCGGACAAATGAACGGACTTTTCCGTGTACAGGAGTTCCGTCAGGATGATGACCATACCTTCGTAATGGAATCTCAGATTGAGGCGGAAATTGCGGACATCATCTCCATTGCGGATGAAGTATACAAGACCTTCGGCGTTACTTATCGTGCAGAGCTCTCCACCAGACCTGATGATTTCATGGGAGATATCGAGGTTTGGGATAGAGCGGAGGCTGCTTTAAAGAAGATTCTCACCGACAAGTACGGAGAGGGCGGTTTTGAAATCAATGAGGGAGACGGTGCCTTCTACGGACCAAAGATTGACTTGCAGATTAAGGATGCTTTGGGAAGAGAGTGGCAGTGCGGAACTATACAGCTGGACTTCCAGCTTCCTCACAACTTCGGTCTGACTTATCAGACTGCTGAAGGAAGCACCGCTATGCCGGTGGTAATCCATAGAGCAATTTACGGATCCTTGGAGCGCTTTATCGGTATTATTATCGAGAACTTCAAGGGAAGCTTCCCCTTCTGGCTAAGTCCTGAGCAGGTAGGCATCGTACCGATTCGAGAAGAGCATAACGACTACGGAAAAGAAGTTTATGATGCTCTGACGGAAATCGGAATTCGCGCGGAAATTGACTACTCCGATAAGAATATGAAGGAAAAGATTAAGACCTACAAGAACTATAAAAATCCATATATTCTGGTTTTGGGAGATAAGGAAATGGAGGAAAAGACTGTTTCCATTAATATGCGCGGTTCCAATAAGCAGATCAATAACGTTCCATTGGATGCCTTCCTTAAAGCCTGTGAAAGAATGCAGAAGGAACACAGCTTAGAGCTGATGGATGAGTTTTAATGAATTTGTTCTAAATACAATAGAAAAATAGAGACAGAGATAGAAGAATGATTTATCGCTTTTTGCAGTATAGCTTGGAACAGGGGCACGCTCTCGCTAACTTCGCCTCGTAGCGGTTCTAAGCTTTTATAAGACAAAAGCTAAGAACCGACGGGCTCAGATTGCCCCTTATTCTCAAGCTATACTGCGAAAAAGCGTAGCACAGATT
>CAUSUG010000025.1:0-14754 GCA_963534765.1 uncultured Oribacterium sp. | reverse complement strand
GTTTTAAAACGCTGAAGCCTGAAGCCTAAATCCAAAAGGGCCTGACTCAGCTTTGTAGCTCTTCGAAGACCGTTTGGCCCGGTTTCTTCAGAAACCTCTCCATAAATGCAGCGGGCGTTCAAGTACACTCCGGTGCAAATCAGCACTGCCTTGGCATAGTATCTGGCTCCGGTACTGCTCACGACTCCGCGGATTTCCGTCTTTTCCTCATTGGTGAGTAAGGAAACGATTTCTCCCTGACGAATGTGAAGATTCTCCTGATTTTCCACAATATGCCGCATATTCTGGGTATAGACCTGCTTATCCGCCTGGGCTCTTAGGGAATGTACCGCCGGCCCCTTGGACTGATTTAACATCCTGGACTGGATAAAGGATTGGTCGCAGACCTTTCCCATCATTCCCCCCAGGGCATCCAATTCTCTGACCAGATGCCCCTTGGAGCTTCCGCCGATATTGGGGTTACAGGCCATCATGGAAATGCTGTCCGGGCTCAGGGTAAAAAGAAGGGTTTTATGCCCCCGCTTAGCGGAAACCAGGGCCGCTTCCACTCCTGCATGCCCTGCTCCCACCACTACAATATCTACCTGTTCTTCTAAAAATGCCATATTCCCTCTTTACTATTTTCCCATGCAAAACTTTGCAAAAATCTCATTGATCAAATCCTCGGAAACATCCTCTCCCAGAATTCTTCCTAATGCACTGTATGCCCCCATTAAATCTATACTTAAGAAATCCTCGGACAATTTAAGACGGATTCCCTCCAAAACCAATTCCAAAGCAGACTTTGCTTCTTCCAATGCTGCAATCTGCCTTTCACTATGAATATACGTTTCTGTGGAAAAGGAAAGACTTCCGGTATAGAAAAGCTCTTCCAGCTTTTGACCAAGCTCCTCCATGCCCCTTCCTTCCTTGGCAGAAATAGGAAGCACAGGAAAACCGCTAAGCTTTTCCAGCTCTTCTTTTTGTAAAATGCTTTCCTTATCCATTTTATTGAGAAGCACCACAGCCTTCTTTCCCTCTAAAAGGGCTAAAATCTTTCGGTCCTCCTCCTCTAAAGGAAGACTTCCGTCCAAAACCAGAAGAACGCAATCCGCCTTTTCAATTCCTTCCTTTGCCCGATTCACACCGATTTCTTCCACAATATCTTCCGTTTCCCGAATTCCTGCAGTATCGATTAAATGAAGGGAAAGGGAACCGATGCGAATATCCTCCTCCACCGTATCTCTGGTGGTTCCCGGAATATTGCTCACAATGGCCTTATCCGCCTTTACCAAACAGTTTAAAAGAGAAGACTTTCCCGCATTGGGCTTCCCCACAATAACGGTTTGAATTCCCTCCTTTAAAAGTCTTCCTTCCCTTTGATGCTTTAGAAGTTCTTGAATGTCGGAAAGAATCTCTTCCACATGTCCTTGACACTGCTCCGAAAATCCCTCCAAAGAAATATGCTCCGGATCATCCAATGCCGCCTCAATAAAGGCGGTATCCTCCAAGATTCTGCTCCGCATCCTCTTGATTTTCTCTTTCAATGAACCCTGTAGGAGAGAAAGAGAGGAGCGAATACTGTCCTCACTTTTGGCAGCAATTAAATCTGCCACTGCCTCCGCCTGAGAAAGATCGATTCGTCCGTTTAAAAAGGCCCGTTTACTGAACTCTCCCGGTTCCGCCGGTCTTGCTCCGGCCTTAAGAGTGGCCTGAAAAACCTTTTGCATCAAAAGGATTCCGCCGTGACAGTTAATTTCCACCGTATCTTCTCCGGTAAAGGATTTGGGTGCTAAAAAGGTGGAAACCAAAACCTCATCAATTTCCTTTTCGCCGTCAAAAACAAAGCCATAGCGAATCCGGTGGCTTTCCCTGATATCTAAAGGTCTTCCCCCCTTAGTTCTTAAAATTTTTCCGGCAATTTCCACAGCCTGATTTCCGCTAATCCGGATAATGCCGATTCCGCTTTCTACTAATGCAGTGGCAATTCCGCTAATGGTACTTTCCAAATCCTCACCTCCTCAGCAATTCTGTATTTTACTAAGATTTGCACTACAATGCAATGAAAAGCCTAGGAAGGAAATGATAAATAAAGCTAAATAGCTTTATATACTCGATAAACAATAAAGGCCCGAAATAAGGGTAGAACTAACTCTCCCTATTTCAGACCTCTACTGCTTAAATATCACACAATTCTTTAAATTACACTTGATGACTTCTTTTAACGACTTCTTCTTACTGAATATGTTCCCCTTATCGAATGAATTTTCTTACTAATTATTCTTCTTATTTCTTCCATGGAGTGCAAGAAAGTCTTATTCTTCGCCCTTCTCTTCTCTCTTTTCTTCTTTCCTGTCCTCTCTTCTCATCCGGTTTCCCTTATGACGGAAATCCTTTTGGAACTTTCCTCCATTTTTACAGAAAATCACCACATGACGGAAGGGATCTTCTCCCTCGGATTTTGTGGAAACCTGACTGTCACTTTGCAGTGCGGCATGGATAATTCTTCTCTCGTAAGGATTCATTGGCTCCAAATGAACAGATTTCCGATTTTTCTTTACCTTGTAGGCAATGTTTTTAGCCAGACTTCTCAAAGTCTGCTCTCTTCTCTTACGGTAATCCTCCGTATCCAGCTTTACCCGAAGATACTCATCTCCGTGGTTTTTATTCACCACTAAAGAACAAAGATACTGTAAGGAATCCAGGGTTTGTCCTCTTTTTCCGATGAGGATGCCCATATCCGGTCCTATAAGGTTTATGTAAAGCTCATTGCTGCTGTTTCTAAACTCTGTCTGAAGCTCCACTTCCATTTCCATACCCTGAAATACAGAGTTTAAGAAATCTAAAGCAGCCTTAGTTACCGCTGCAATCTCCTCTTCGGAAAGGGGCGTAAGTTCTCTCTTCTCGGAACTTCTTCCTTCAAAGGACTTTTCCTCTCTCTTTACGGGAGCGGAAGACATAGGCGCAGGGATAGGATCGTAGCCTCCTCTGCTAAAGCCCTTAAAACCTTCCCTCTTTTCAAACTTCTTCTCTCTTTTTTCCTGAGAAGAATTATGGGAAAATGTTTTATTTTCCTCGTAAGCTTTTTCTTCTTTTTTCTCGGAAGACTGCATTTTTTCATCTACAGAAGAGCTTTCCCTCTTTCCTTCCGCTTCCTTCTTTTCAAATGTCGCTTTCTCTACTGCCACCGGCTTTTCCGCTGCAGCTTTTTCTTTTGCGATTTCCGCTTCATCTTTTTCCCAGGCTTCAATAATCCAGGGCTTTGCCCCGATACCAAATAAGCCGTTGCTTCCCTGTACGATTACATTGTAGGAAATTCTGTCTGATGTACAACCTAAAGAGATGGTTGCCTTCGTAATCGCTTCTTCTACCGTCTTTGCAGAAACTCTAAACTTGTCCATAGCTTTTCTCCCTAAGCTTTTTACTTTTTCTCTTTTTTCTCATGCTTTTCATTGTAAAGCTGTACCATGTTTGCCTTGCTGGCTAATGATCCCTCTTTCGCATTTTGATTGTAATAGTCTGTAGATTCTTTTGTCTTCAGATTTTGCTTTGCAATCTTTTCCATACGATTCTTTTCTTCAGAATCTTCCTTGGCCTGCATGAGCTTTAATCTGTTTTCCACGGTCTTTTCATCAATGGGAGGTAAGCCTTTTTTTGCTCTTTTTTCATTGGCCTTAGCCATAGCATCCTGTAAAAGCTCTTCATTGCTCTTCTTTCCGAAGTACCAGTTTAAAATCAACTGCTGTAAGAGCATAAATACGGAAGAAGCAATCCAGTATAAACCGATTCCGGAAGCGAAGCTGAAGCAGAACCATACAGACATCAAAGGCATCATAACGTTCATGCTCTTCATCATCTGCTGGGACTGATCTCCCTCCTCTGTTGCCACAGGCATACTCTGCTTCTGCATCAGCAGGGTAGAAGCCCACTGGCTTAAGCCTGCCAAAATAGGAATTAACCAGTAAATATTGGGGGTAAATCCATAGGCAGAGGGGGCAGTGGAAAGGTTTAAGCCTAAAAAGCTGTTAATCTCTGTAGACTTTGCTGCAGCTTGCTGAATTACCTGCGTAGCAGAGGGGAAAATTTCCGGAAGCTTTGCCCACTGCGCAGGATTTAACTTATACAAAAAGTCAATTACAAAGTTATGAACTGCATCTGCATTATACTTACTGGGATCATCCAGACCTAAGTTGTGTAAGGTCTTTAAAATAGATTCCATGCCATTAGCTTTTCCGAAGTCCAGAAGACTTTGTGCCGCAGAAGAGCCTCCGATAGCAGTGGAAACGCTTTCATAAACTGCCTTTACGGAAGGAACATAAGCAGGAATGTTCATAATAATACGATACAGGGCAAAAATAATCGGCATTTGTAAAAACAAAGGCAGGCACCCCGCAGTCATAGAAGTGCCGTACTTTTCATAAATGGCTTTCATCTCAGTTTGCTGCGCCATCATGGAAGCGTTATCCGTCTTATTCTTATACTTTTCCTGTACAGCACGAATTTCCGGTTGCATAATCTGCATCATTCTGGAGGATTTTTGCTGTTTTAAAGAAGTCGGGAACAGCAAAATACGAGTTACCAAAGTAAAAAGAATGATGGCTAATCCAATGTTTGGAATACCGATTCCGTCTAAGAAAAGGTAAATCCAGTTCATAATCCAACCTAAAGCACTTACGATCAAGTTCCAGATAGGCCCGAATAAGGGTAGATTGGATGTGTTTTTGGTTAAAATAATCAGATTTTGAATCAAGTTTTTCTCCCTTCATCTCTAGGGAACAGGATCATATCCGCCTTTAGCAAAGGGATTACAACGCAGTAATCTCCATATTGCCAACAATAGTCCTTTCACACACCCGTGCTTTTGTATGGCCTCATAGGCGTATTGAGAACATGTGGGTGTGTATTTACAATGAGAATGTCCCTTCATAGGAGATAAAAATTTTTGATAAAAACGAATCATCTTTAACATCAGTTTTTTCATCAAAGCTCTCCTTCGGAATAAGCTGCTTCGCAATTTCTATCAACTTATTCCTGATAAAACGTATTTTCTATCCGAGTTTCTTCCTATTATAATAGGGATTTATTTTCCCTTTGAAAAAATCAGAATTTCAGAACTTCTCTCCATTACTAAGTATATGATGCCTGCTACATAAATCGAGATAAGCAATCTCCAATTCCGAATAGCTTGCAAAAGCTACCTTCTGTCTTACGACTAAAACGATGTCTAACCCCTCTTTGATTTCTTTGTGTAATCGAAATATCTCTCGAAGCTTTCTACTGATTCCATGACGAACTACAGAATTCCCCACCTTCTTGGAACAGGATATTCCCAGCCGGGAATAGTCTAAACCGTTTTCCACGATCAACATCACAAAATAAGCATTGGCATAGGATTTTCCTTTTTTATAACAATGCTGAAACTCTTCATTTGACTTCATGGAAGGAAAACGCTTCATAAATTATCTCCAAGGTTGAAGAAAGACCGCTTTCCAGCGGCCTCATTTCTGTATTCTACAGGGTAGTTTTTATTACCCGTAAAGCTTTTCAAGAAAGCTTTCTTTATGTTTCTGCATTATGCAGATAATCTTGCTCTACCTTTAGCTCTTCTAGCAGACAAAACCTTTCTACCGTTAGCTGTGGACATTCTCTTTCTAAATCCATGCACTTTTGCTCTCTGTCTTGTCTTTGGCTGATAAGTCATTTTTCCCTTATGCATACGGACACCTCCCTTTTTTTAGTGTATGGCCTGAAGCCACCGATCGTTTCTCCGGGAATTATTCGTCCTTATACGAAAGGTCCCGAATAAACTCCTAATTTTGGGTAAACATCGCAGATTATTATATAGAAAGGGCTATAAATCGTCAATACCCTTTGGAAAAAACTTATTTTCCGGAAGAAATGTGTATATCTTACCCTCTTTATCCCCTAAAAAAGGCCGGAAAATCCTGTAAAAACAGGGTTTATCCACAAAATTATACACTTATCCACAAATTCTATCCACAAAAACATCTGTTCACCTTATCCACAAACTGTTTATAAACTGTGGATAAGTGTATAATTTTCCTTTTTTCTCATAGGAAAAGGCTTCTTTTGGCTTTATTCTGTGGATAGCTCTTATTTTTATACTCCATTTATACTTTTTCCCTGTTGAATTATTCCTTTTTCTAAAAGGATGTGAACTTGCGAAAGAGGCTCTCTTGCTGTAAAATAAAAAGAACTGTCTTTTCAGAAAAAAGGTACTTTTTTTTTGGAAAAATAGCGAGAAACCCCTTGTCGTTGATTTTAAGGAGTCTGGGAATGGCAAAAGACTTTAACCTCATAAAAGAAAAATGGGAAGAAATCCTCCTACATACCAGAGAAATAAATGAAATGCCGGATGTAGCCTATAATATCTGGATTGCCCCTTTAAAATTATACGATTCTATCGGAGATCAGCTGATTATACTGGCTGAGAGGAAGGAATTTATCAGTATGATCCGGAAACGCTATGCCGAAACCTTAAAGATTTCCATTATGGAAGTCACCGGCATTTATACCGAGATTCTCATCACCGATGAGGAAGGTTTGAAAGAACTCTATCCTAAGAAAAATCAGGAAGAACAGTTAGGACTGGAGGAGGCCTTAAAAAATGCCAACCTGAATTCCCGCTATACCTTCGACAGCTTTGTGGTAGGTTCCTCCAACGCCTTAGCCCATGCAGCCTGTGTGGCGGCAGCGGAGATGCCCGGAGAACAGTACAATCCTCTTTATATCTACGGAGGA
This sequence comes from uncultured Oribacterium sp., assembly GCA_963534765.1. Taxonomy (GTDB): domain Bacteria; phylum Bacillota; class Clostridia; order Lachnospirales; family Lachnospiraceae; genus Oribacterium. Next base: position 8,013 of record CAUSUG010000025.1, on the reverse strand, counting down.
GCAGGTTTGGGAAAAACCCACCTGATGCAATCTGTGGCCCATTACATTTTACAGCAAAACAAAAATGCCAAGATTCGCTATGTTACCTCCGAAACCTTTATTAACGAATTTGTCGACAGTATCCGTAATAAAAATAACATTTCTCCGGCGGAATTCAGAAGAAAGTATAGAGAACTGGATGTTCTTCTCATAGACGATATTCAGTTCCTTATCGGTAAGGAAGGAACCCAGGAAGAATTCTTCCATACCTTCAATGCCCTCTATGATAATAGAAAACAGATTATCATCGCCTCCGATAAGCCGCCGAAGAAGATTGACAATATTGAAGAGCGACTTCTCTCCCGCTTCGAAGTGGGACTCACCGTGGATATCCAGCTTCCGGATGTGGAAACCAGGATGGCGATTCTTCGGAAAAAGGAAGAACTGGAAGGCTACAACATTGACAACGAAGTCATCAAATACATTGCAGACAATATTAAGTCCAATGTCCGGGAACTGGAGGGAGCCTTAACCAAGGTGGTGGCAAAGTCCCGCCTGATTAAACAGCCCGTTACCCTAAGTCTTGCCGAGGAGCTTTTAAAGGACAATATTACTCCGGCGGAGAAAAAGGAACTTACCCCGAAATGGATTATCGAGGTGGTGGCGGAGCATCACGGCCTGAGTCTTTCCGACCTTGTTTCCAAAAGAAAGAACAAGGAAATCGTTATTCCCCGGCAGATTGCCATGTATCTTTGCCGGGAAATGACCAGTATCCCCTTAAATACTGTGGGAGAACTTTTGGGAGGAAGAGACCATTCCACCATCATTCACGGTTGCGACAAGATATCCAAGGAATTGTCCACAAATGAACAATTGCAATCCACAATAGAGGTTTTACGGAAAAAAATCTCTCCCTAATCCCCATTTTTTCCTTCCCCTTTCCACAGAAAAAAAGATGGGATGAAGCATTGAAAAATCAAGGTGTTTTAGGGATTATACATTTCCACATCCCCTAATAACACTACTAAAGAAAAAGAAAGAACAAAAACAAAATATCACGAGGCTCACAAGCGATACTTGTTAAGAATAAAAATTAGCGGCTTTTCATAAAGCTCCTACAGAATAAAAAGAAAGGACTCCTATGAAATTATCTTTTCAAAAAAATGATTTGCTTTCCACCCTGCAAGTGGTAGGGAAGGCTGTTGCTTCCAAAACCACCCTAAGCATTATGGAGTGCATCCTGGTGGATGCCACTGAAGGGCAGATTCGTTTAACAGGAAACAAAAATGATTTTGGAATAGAAAGCATTTGTCCGGGAGACATACTGGAGCCTGGAAAGATTGCCCTGGAGGCAAGACTTTTCCAAGAGATTATCAAGCGTTTGCCCCAGACAGAGGGAAAGAATATTCTTCTCAGTACAGAGGAAAACGGAAACTGCACGATTCAATGTGAAAAATCCGTCTTTAAAATCATGGGCAGAAACCCTGAGGAATTTACCTCCCTTCCTTCCGTAGAGAAGCAGGAGATTGTGGAGATTTCTCAGTTGAGTCTCAGAAACATGATTAATCAGACTATTTTTTCCACCGCTTCCGGAGAGAACAATAAGAAGATGACGGGAGAATATTTCGAAATTACCGACAATCAATTCTCCATTACCGCCCTGGACGGACATAGAATTGCCATTCGAAAGACCGAGCTTTCCGAGTCCTATGACAACTGTTCCGCCATCGTTCCCAAGGAAGTTCTTTCAGAGCTTTCCAAGATTATCAGCGGAGGCTTGGAGGATAAGGTGGAGATTTGCTTTTCCAAGCAGTATCTGCAATTTTCCTTTGAGGACACTATCGTGGTAACCCAGCTGGTGGAGGGAGAATATTTCCATGTTCGCCAGATGTTGTCTACCGATTACGAAACCAAGATTCGCTTAAACCGTAAGCAGTTTTTGGAAAATATCGACAGAGCCAGAATTCTGGCCAGAGACAATGATAAGCAGCCTTTGATTTTAAAAATCGAAGACCAGAGTCTTTCTTTGAAAATTGTTTCCGATATCGGAAGGATGGATGCGGAAATGCCGGTACAGCAGGAAGGAAAGGATCTTCTCATCGGCTTTAATCCTATTTACCTGATGGATGCTCTTCAGAATATTGAAGAGGAAGAGGTGGATTTGTACTTTACCATTTCCCGCTCTCCCGTCTTTATCCGGGATCAGGAGGAAAGCTACAATTACATGATTTTACCGGTTAACTTTAATGCGGAAGCCGTAGGATGATTATCGAATCCATAGAATTACAAAATTATAGAAATATAGAAAAATTGAAGCTTCCTCTGGGAGAAAAAAATAACATCCTTTACGGAGACAATGCCCAGGGGAAGACCAATCTATTGGAGGCCATCTTCTTTGGCAGCACCGGAAAGTCCTTTCGCTTTTGTAAGGACAAGGAGCTGATTCATTTCGGGGCGGAGGAAGCCCATTTGAAAATGATCCTAAAGAAAAAGGGAATTTCCCACCGGATAGACATTCACCTAAAGAAAAATAAAACTAAGGGAGTGGCTATAGACGGATTTCCTGTGAAGAAAAGCTCCGAGCTTTTCGGTCTGGGAAATATCATTATCTTTTCCCCGGAGGACCTGTCCTTGATTAAGAACGGGCCAAGGGAAAGAAGAAGATTCATCGATTTGGAGCTTTGTCAGCTGGATAAGATTTATCTCTACCACTTATCCATGTATAATAAAGTTTTACAGCAAAGAAATAAGCTTTTAAAGGAACTGTATTTTCGACCAAAGCTGGAGGAAACCCTCTTTGCCTGGGATGAGGAACTGGTAAAGCATGGAAAGATGGTGATTTCTCTCCGCAGATATTTTGTGGAAAACTTACGGAAAAAGGTGGAAAACATCCACGGAAAAATCAGCGGAAAGCGGGAAGAGCTTCTTCTAAGTTATGAGGAAAATGTTTCCGAGGAAAATTTCTCCTTGCAGCTGGAAAAAAACAGGGAGGCGGAGAAAAAGCAACAGACTACCCTCTCCGGTCCCCACCGGGATGACCTGTCCTTTCAGATAAACGGTCAGGATATTCGACATTTCGGTTCCCAGGGACAGCAAAGAACCGCTGCCTTGTCCCTGAAATTAGCGGAGATTGATTTGGTGAGAGAAAGAATTCAGGATAATCCCATTTTATTGTTGGATGATGTGTTTTCGGAGCTGGATCAAAAAAGACAGAATTTTTTACTAGAGCAGTTAGGAAATTTACAAAGTCTGATTACTTGTACAGGCTTAGAAGAATTGGTAAAGCATCGATTCCCCATAGACCATGTGTTTTATGTGGAAAATGGACAGGTGCAGTGTCAGTAAAGAGGAGGAACTATGTCGATAGAGATGGAAGAATTTGAAGGAAATGAAGCAGAATTTCTTCATGGTTCTAAGGAATACGGTGCAGATCAGATTCAGATTTTAGAGGGACTGGAAGCGGTTCGGAAAAGACCGGGAATGTATATCGGAAGTACTTCCGTTCGCGGTTTGCATCATTTGGTTTATGAAATCGTGGATAACTCCGTAGACGAGGCTCTGGCCGGATTTTGTAATACCATTACCGTTAAAATTCATCAGGATAACTCCATTACCGTAAGAGATAATGGACGAGGAATTCCTGTAGATATACAGAAAAAGGCGGGAAAGTCCGCCTTGGAAGTTGTTTTCACCGTCCTTCATGCAGGAGGAAAGTTCGGAGGAGCCGGATACAAGGTCTCCGGCGGTCTTCACGGTGTAGGAGCCAGTGTAGTAAATGCGCTTTCTGAGTGGCTTCATGTTAAGGTTTATAAAGAGGGCAAGATTTATACTATGTCCTTTGCCAAGGGAAAGGTAACAAAGCCTATCGAGTGTATCGGAACTTGCAGCGAAGAGGAGCAGGGAACCGAGGTACACTTCCTTCCGGATGCAAGCATTTTCGAAGAAAGTGTTTATGAGTTTGAAACCTTGAAGATTCGTCTTCGGGAAACCGCCTTCTTAACCAAGAATCTGAAGATTCGCCTTGTGGATGAGCGGGAAGGCATGGAGCAGGAGAAGGAATTCCACTATGAGGGAGGAATTCAGGAGTTTGTCAGCTTCTTAAACAAGGGCAAGGAAGCCCTTTATCCGGATGTGATTTACTGCGAAGGTGAGAAAGAAAAGATTCTGGTGGAAGTGGCTATGCAGCATAACGATTCCTACACGGAAAATATCTATACCTTCGTAAACAATATTAATACTCCGGAGGGGGGAACCCACCTTACCGGTTTTAAAAATGCTTTAACCAAAACCTTCAATGACTATGCAAGACAGAATAAGCTTTTAAAGGACAGTGAAGCCAATCTTTCCGGAGAGGATATCCGTGAGGGCTTAACCTGTATTATTTCCGTAAAGATTGAGGATCCTCAGTTTGAGGGGCAGACCAAACAGAAGCTGGGAACCTCCGAGGCACAGGTGGCGGTACAGGGTATTGTTTCCGAACAGTTGACTTATTTCCTGGAGCAAAATCCGACTGTTGCCAAGGTGATTTGTGAAAAGTCTATTCTGGCGCAAAGAGCAAGAGCCGCAGCCAGAAAGGCCAGAGATTTAACAAGAAGGAAGTCCGCTTTGGACGGTGTAGGACTTCCCGGTAAGCTTGCGGATTGCAGCAGCAAGGATCCGGAAAGATGTGAAATCTTTATCGTAGAGGGAGATTCCGCATTGGGACCTGCCAAGGAAGGAAGAAATCCGGAAACTCAGGCCGTGCTGCCACTTAGAGGAAAGGTTCTCAATGTACAGAAGGCAAGATTGGACAGAATCTATGCCAATGAAGAAATCAAGGGAATGATTACCGCCTTCGGTACCGGTATTCACGAAGATTTTGATTTAAGCAAATTACGTTATCACAAAATCATTATTATGACGGATGCGGATGTGGATGGCGCCCACATTTCCACCCTGATGCTGACCTTTATCTATAACTTTATGCCGGAGCTTATCCGAAAGGGACATGTATATCTGGCCCAGCCGCCACTTTTTACCATTCAGAAAAATAAAAAGCATTATTATGCCTACTCCGATGAGGAATATCAGAGAATTTTAAAGGAAATCGGATCTGATGGAGCAGACGTATCCCGATTCAAGGGTCTTGGAGAGATGAATACGGAGGAGCTGCAGGAAACTACCCTGGATCCGGAAACCAGAACTCTGCTTCGGGTAAATATGAGTGACGAGGATAAGGCGGAACTGGATATTACCTTTACCACCTTAATGGGAGATCAGGTAGAGCCCAGAAGAGAATTTATCGAGCAAAATGCCCGCTATGTTACAAATTTGGATATTTAAAGACTTTTCCAAAAAGAATTGCAAGTTAAAGGAGGCCAATTTTGGAGCCAAATATTTTTGATAAAGTGCAGGATGTGGACTTAAAAAAGACCATGGAAAATGCGTATATCGACTACGCCATGAGTGTTATTGTGTCCAGAGCGATTCCCGATGTCCGGGATGGTCTTAAGCCTGTACAAAGAAGAGTGCTTTATGCTTTGCAAAGTCTGGGCGTTACTCCGGATAAGAAAACAAAAAAATGTGCCACGATCGTTGGAGAAACCATGGGTAAATATCACCCCCACGGCGACTCCTCCATTTACGGTTCTTTGGTTTATATGGGACAGCCCTGGTCTATGCGTCATGTCCTGATTGACAAGCAGGGAAACTTCGGTTCCGAGGACGGAGACAGTCCTGCGGCAATGCGTTATACCGAGGCTAAGATGTCCAGATTAGCCGGAGAAATGCTGGCGGGAATCAATAAGAACACCGTAGATTTCATGCCGAACTTCTCCAATGAATATGAGGAGCCTGTGGTTCTTCCTTCCCGTTTTCCCAATCTTTTGGTAAACGGTGCCACAGGTATTGCAGTAGGTATGTCCACCAACATCCCTCCCCATAACTTAAGAGAAGTGATTAAGGGTGTGGATTGTATTATCGACAATAAAATTGAGGGAAGAAAGACGGAAATAGAGGAATTGCTTCCCATTATTCAGGGACCGGACTTTCCTACAGGTGCCACCATTTTAGGAAAAAGAGGAATCGAAGAAGCCTACAGAACCGGTAGAGGAAAAATTAAGATGCGGGCGATTTGCGAGATAGAGCCCATGCACAACGGCAAAAATCGCATTTTGGTGAAGGAGCTTCCCTATCTTGTATACCGTTCCCGCGTCATTGAAAAGATTGCAGAGCTTGTAAAGGATAAAAGAATTGACGGTATCACATATATCCACGATGCGGCAGGAAAAAATTCCAAGGCAAAGATTGCCATTGAGTGCAGAAAAGACGTAAATCCTCATGTGATTTTGAATCAGCTGTACAAGCACACCCAGTTACAGGAAACCTTCGGTGTGATTATGCTTTGTATCGTTCGAGGGGAACCGAAGATTTTAAATCTTCTGGAAATTCTGGAAGAATTCTTGGCACATCAGATTCAGGTAGTTACCAGAAGAACTCAGTACGACCTGCAAAAATGTGAGGACAGAGCCCATATCTTAGAGGGATTGTTAAAGGCTCTTGACCATATTGATGAGATTGTTGCCATTATCCGAGCAGCGAAAAATGTAGAAGAAGCCAAGCAGAACTTGATTGCCCGCTTTGTCTTTACCGATGTGCAGGCCCAGGCTATCGTGGATATGCGTTTGCGTGCTCTCACCGGTTTGGAAAGAGAACGTCTGGAAAACGAGTACCAGGATTTGCTGGCAAAGATTGCCTACTATAAGGAAATTCTTGGAGATGAAAGAAAGCTTCTTGCGGTAATCAAGGAAGAGCTGGATGTTATTGCAGACAAGTACGGAGAGGATAGAAAAACGAGCTTCAGCTATGATGATATCTTAGATGCGGAGGATTTGATTGCCGACGATGATGTGGTGATTACTTCCACCAGCCTCGGATACATCAAGAGAATGTCTCCGGAAAATTTCCGCCAGCAAAACCGCGGTGGAAAGGGCATTAAGGGAATGCAGACCATAGAGAAGGACTATATTGAAGACCTCTTTATGACCACAAACCACCATTACATTATGTTCTTTACCAATATGGGAAGAGTATTCCGTATTAAGGGCTATGAGATTCCGGAAGCAAGCAGAACCGCAAGAGGTACTGCATTGGTAAATCTTCTTTCCTTACAGGAGGGAGAAAAGGTAAATGCCAGCCTTTGCCTGAGAGATCCTAAGGAAGAGCAGGACTTAATCCTTACCACAAAGTCCGGTATGGTAAAGAAAACTGCCCTTTCCGAATATGCAAATGTACGAAAGAACGGCTTAATTGCCATTAGCCTGAAGGAAGATGACCAGTTAATAGAAGCCAAGCTCCTTTCCAAGGATGAAAATATTATACTGGTAACCAAGAAGGGAATGGCAATCCAGTTCAACGAGAAGGATGTGCGTAGAACCGGACGTTCCTCTATGGGTGTAATCGGTATCCGATTGAACGATGGAGATGAAGTTATCGGCATGCAGAAATCATCTCAGGGAGAAAACATGCTGGTAGTTTCCGAAAAGGGCTACGGCAAGCTCACGGAGAAATCCGCCTTTAAGGCACAAAATCGTGGCGGAAAGGGAATGCGCTGCTATAAGATTACGGAAAAAACCGGAGATCTGGTAGGCTTTAAGCTTTGTGACCAGGATAGAGAAATTCTCTTGATTACTACAGAGGGAATTATGATTCGGATGAGTCTGGAAAATATCAGCATCATCGGAAGAAATGCCTCCGGCGTTAAGCTTATGAACCTTGATAAGGACGGGGATACCACTATAGCTTCCGTTGCCAAGGTAAGAGAAAGTGAAGGCGATGGAGAAGAAGAATCGGGAACGGAGCCGGGAGAGGCTGCGGATGCAGAAGAGCAGGAATAAAAAGCCGATTCCTAAAAAATATTCATTAGCTACAAAAATCCATTCCGGAGAGAAATCACCGGAGTAGATTTTTTTTAATAAGGGAAAAAAGAAAATCTAAAAGAAAAAAACAAAAGGGAAAAAACAAAAAGTTAAGGATTAAAAAGGGAAAGAATAAAGG
>CAUSUG010000024.1:0-15199 GCA_963534765.1 uncultured Oribacterium sp. | reverse complement strand
GTCTACTTATTTCAAGAAGAGAGAATGCTATGTTTAGTGAATCGATTATTGAGTTGTACAACAAGTTTCGAATTTATTTTTACATGCAGGTGTTTGCGAAATTCGAAAAGAGAGAGGCCAGTCTGACCACTGTAGAAAGCTATAGCATTGAATGTATCAAGGCTCTGGGAGAGCCGACGGTACAGGAATTTGCCATTATGATGGGAATTTCCGCTCCTAATGCCGCCTATAAGGTGAACGCCTTAGTGCAGAAGGGCTACATCGAGAAAATTCAGGATGAAAATGATCGAAGAGAGTTCCACCTTCGTCCCACGAAGAAGTTTTGGGATTATTACAATGTTTCCTACAGTTATGTAAAGACTGTAGAAGCTCGTTGTAAGAAGCGTTTCAGCAAGGAGGATTTGGCAAAGTTCGAAGAGATGGTAAAGATTATTACCACAGAGCTTATGCCTGAGCTGGATACCAGAAAGTTTACCAAAACAGGATTTGAAAACCACGTCAGCATCGGTGAAGTGGAAGAGTAAAAGTAACGGAAGAATCGAAAAAGTCCCCTTGGCCAAGAAGGCCTTGGGGATATTTTTTTGAAAAAATCCCGTATTTCCAGGAAAGGAATTGCCTTTTTTCTTGCGAGCAGGGTGAGCCTATGATAATATAAATCGGTATATGCCCGAGTGATGGGAGTAACCGGAAAACTTCGGAGAAAACAGGGATAAGGGCGAAATCTGGTGAAACATTTTTCCTTTTCCGGAGGAGAAAAGCGTTTCACCAAATTCGATTGTAAAGGAAGTAGAAGATGAACAAGAAATCAAATGCAGTGCTACGGCTTATAGGAATCCTCCTGCTGACCATAGCTTTTTGCGTTTTGGGATACCTGAACGCAAAAAACATTAAGCTGGGCTTGGACCTGAACGGTGGTGTGTCCATCACCTACCAAACCGTGGAAGAGAATCCTACCGCCGAGCAGATGAGTGACACGGTGTATAAGCTTCAAATGAAGGCTCAGAGCTATTCCACAGAGGCGCAGGTATATCAGGAAGGAAAGAATCGTATCAATATTGATATTGCCGGAGCTACCGATGCAAATGAAATTTTGGCAGAGCTTGGAGAGCCGGGTACCCTGCAGTTTGCGGATGAGGATGGAAATGTTCTTCTTACCGGTGACGATGTAAAAACGGCTACTGCGGGAATGACCAACCAGAACAACAATCGTGAATATGTGATTGAGTTGCATTTCACAGAGGCAGGTGCGACAAAATTTGCGGAAGCCACCAAGAACAATGTGGGAAAGCGTATCTTCATTATCTATAACAATGAAGTCATTTCTTCTCCAAATGTTAAAGAAGCGATTACCGGCGGACAGGCCAGCATCAGTCCCATCGAAAGCTATGAGCAGGCGCAGAAGATTGCTTCTACCATTCGTATCGGTGCTTTGCCGGTTAGCCTGACAGAGCTTCGTTCCAATGTAATCGGTGCTACCTTGGGTGCGGAAGCGATTTCCACCTCTTTGAAGGCTGCGGCTATCGGTATTGCATTGGTTATGCTTTTCATGCTTTGTGTTTATCGTATCCCCGGTCTTGCGGCATCTTTGGCTCTTTTCATGTATGTGGGGCTGGAAATGGTGCTGATGCAGGCCTTTGAAGTTACCCTGACTTTACCGGGTATTGCCGGAATTATTCTATCCATCGGTATGGCGGTGGACGCAAACGTTATTATCTTCACTAGAATTAAAGAAGAAATTGGTGCCGGAAATTCCGTAGATAAGGCAATTAAGTCAGGATTTGAAAAGGCCTTGTCTGCAATTTTGGACGGTAACATCACTACTTTGATTGCGGCGGCAGTGCTGTATGTCCGTGGTTCAGGAACCGTAAAGGGCTTTGCAACCACCTTGGCCATCGGTATTATCATTTCTCTGATTACCGCACTTTTTGTAACCAGAGGATTATTAACTGCTTTTTTCGCTTTGGGAGCGACAAACCCCAATCTTTACGGTATTAAGAAGGAAACCAAGGTAATCAACTTTATCGGTTTCAGAAGAATTGCCTACAGCATTTCTTCCTTAGTAATTATTGTGGGATTCATTTTCCTGGCAATGAATAAGAAAAATACCGGAGATATCTTTAACTATGACCTGGACTTTAAGGGAGGTTCCTCCACTACAATTACCTTCGATAAGGATATGTCCATGAAGGAGATAGATAGTGAGGTGATTCCTCTGTTTACTTCCGCTACCGGGGGAAATGCTTCCACCCAGGCTGCTAAGGTTGCGGGAACCAATGAGGTTATCATTAAGACCAGAACCATGACCACGGAGGAAAGAACCAAGCTGTATGACAGTCTTCAGGAGAAGTTCTCCATTTCCGAGGATAAGATTGTTACCGAGAACATTTCCGGTGCGGTTTCCACAGAAATGAAGAAGGATGCGGTTTGGGCTTTGCTGATTGCTATCTTCTGTATGTTGATTTATATCTGGATTCGATTCAGAGACATTAAGTTTGCATCCGCTTCCGTAATGGCCTTGGCTCATGACGTATTGATTACCGTTACTTTTTATGCGGTACTTCGTTGGGCGGTGGGCTCAAACTTTATAGCTTGTATCCTTACCATCGTAGGATATTCCATTAACGCTACCATCGTTATCTTTGACCGTATCCGTGAGAATTTACACAACGGTACCAAGAAGAAGGGATTGGAATATGTGGTAAATGAGGCGATTTCCAGTACGGTAACCCGTTCAATCAACACCTCACTGACTACCTTTATTTCCGTATTTGTGCTTTACATCTTCGGAGTAAGCTCCATTAGAGATTTCACCCTGCCCTTGATGGTGGGTATTGTAGCCGGCGCTTGGTCTTCCGTATGTATCGCAGGACCGCTTTGGTTTGATTTTGTGATTCTTTCCAAGAGAAAGAAGGAACAGCTTAGCAAGAAATAGTAAAGGAAAAGGGGTGACTATGGCAGCTGCCAAAATGAAATATGAAATCAAAGGGCAGTGCGGAAGAGCCAAGTCTGCCCATGTGGAAACCGTCCATGGTGTGATAGAAACCCCGGTCTTTATGAATGTGGGTACTGTGGCAGCCATCAAGGGCGGGGTATCCACGGATGATCTTCGTCTGGTGCATACACAGGTGGAGTTGTCCAATACCTATCATCTCCATGTGCGAACCGGAGACAAGGTTATCCGGGAGCTGGGTGGCTTACACAGGATGATGAATTGGGACAAGCCCATCCTTACCGATTCCGGCGGTTTTCAGGTTTACAGTCTGGCCAAAACCGGAAGAAAAATTCGGGAAGAAGGGGTGGAATTCCGCTCCCATATTGATGGAAGAAGGATTTTCATGGGACCGGAGGAATCCATGCAGATTCAGTCCAACTTGGGCTCTACCATTGCCATGGCCTTTGACGAGTGTCCGCCGGCCTTGGCGGAGCGGGATTATATTCTTCCTTCCGTGGAGAGAACCACCCGTTGGCTTCTTCGTTGTCAGGCGGAGATGGATCGTTTGAACAGCTTGGAAGATACCTTGAATCCTAAGCAGATTCTCTTTGGGATTAATCAGGGAGGGGTTTTGGAAGATATTCGTATCGACCATGCCAAGCGTATTACGGAGCTGGATTTGGAAGGCTATGCAGTTGGCGGTCTGGCCGTGGGAGAAAGCCATGAGGATATGTACCGGATTTTGGATGCGGTGGTTCCTCATTTGCCCCGGCATAAGCCTACTTACCTTATGGGGGTAGGAACTCCGGAAAATATGATTCAGGCTGTGGATCGGGGAATTGACTTTTTCGATTGTGTATTCCCCAGCAGAAACGGAAGACATGGTCATGTGTATCATGCCACCGGAAAGCTGAATCTTTGGAACCTGGCTTATGAAAAGGATATGCGCCCCATTGAAGAGGGCTGTGATTGCCCGGCTTGCAAAGGGATTCGAAAAGAGGACGGAACGTATACCGGCGGTTTTTCCAGAGCCTATATCCGTCATCTTTTAAAGGCGAAGGAAATGCTGGGAATGCGGCTTTGCGTTTTACATAATCTTTCCTATTACAATCGCCTGATGGTGGAAATGCGTAACGCCATTCGGGAAAATCGTTGGGAAAGCTGGAAGACGGAAGCCTTATATAAACTAAAAATACAAAACTCCTAAGGGAGAAGATTTGACAGAAGAAAAGGAGATACATTATGGCAGGATTGGGAGCAGTAGGTTGGATTATTTATGCGGTAGTGATTATTGCCATGTTCTATTTTTTGGGTGTTCGTCCTCAGCAGCAGGAAAAGAAAAAACTGCAGGATTTGATGAGCTCCCTTGCTGTGGGAGATACGGTTCTTACCAGTTCGGGATTTTACGGTGTCATCATTGACCTTACCGAGGATACGGTAATCGTAGAGTTCGGCGGAAACAAGAACTGTCGTATTCCGATGCAGAAGACAGCCATCGTTCAGATTGAGAAGGCTTCCAACTAAGGCTTTGATCGAGAGTAGAGCAGATTTTGTTTTAAGCTTTCAAAATACTTATTCTCCTGTTTGGGAAGAATAAGATGTTTTACAAAAATAGAAAGAAGGAAAATGATGAGGAAGACCCTGGTTTTACTTTTTGGGGGACAGTCTACAGAGCATGAGGTTTCTTGTCGCTCTGTGCTCACGATTAAGAGGGCGGTAAATCAAGAAAAGTACAAGGTGCTTTGTATCGGTATTACGAAATCCGGGGAATGGATTCCGGTGGAGAAAGAAGAAGCCATTGAAGACGGAAGCTGGAAGGAAAGTGCAGAGAGAGCCATGATTCTTCCGGACGCAAAGCTTTCTTCCGTGCTTTTTCTGGGGAAAAACGGAGAAAGTCATTTGGAAAAAATTGATGTAGTCTTTCCGGTGCTTCATGGCAAGGATGGAGAAGACGGAACCATTCAAGGACTTTTGGAGATTGCCAGAATTCCCTATGTGGGCTGCGGGGTACTTTCCTCTGCGATTTCTATGGATAAGGTTTATACTAAGATGGCGGTGGAAAAGCCTTTGGCAAAGATTGGCGTTCGACAGGCTAAGTATATCTCCTTTGTGCGAAGCCAGTGGGAAAATCAGGAGAAGATTATTTCCAAGGTGGAAGCTGCTCTTTCCTATCCGGTGTTTGTAAAGCCTTCCAATGCAGGCTCTTCCTGCGGCGTAAGTAAGGCAAAGGATAGAGAGGCCTTAAAGATGGCGGTGGAAAATGCCCTTTCGGTGGATAGAAGAGTCTTGGTGGAAGAAAGCATTACAGGAAGAGAACTGGAATGTGCAGTATTCTCCGGAAAAGAAGGGCAGGTAGAAAGCTCCTCTGTGGGAGAAATTCTTGCGGCAGCAGAGTTCTATGATTATGACGCCAAATATAATAATCCGGATTCCAAGACGGAACTCCATCCGGATATCTTCGGGGAGATTGAAGAGAAAATCAGAAAGGCGGCTGAGACGGTCTTCTTAGCGGTGGACGGCTTCTCTCTCTCCAGAGTGGATTTCTTCTTGTCCGGGGAAGAGGTGATTTTTAATGAAATCAATACTATGCCGGGCTTCACTTCTATTTCCATGTATCCCATGCTTTTTAAGAAAAAGGGATATTCCATAGAAGAGCTGGTAGAGAAACTTCTAGAGAGTGCTTTTCATAGACCTTAAGAATTTCATAAATAATTATTTCCGTGGACTTTAAACTTTTTTGCAAGATTGTGCTATACTAAGTACACAATCAATTTGATTTTAAATGTTTGATTTCCATTCTCCTAGGGGCTCTGTTATGCACGCAGGGTCCCTATTATATTGTCTTTATTGTCGTAAAGAAAAGTTATGGAAAAGAAAAGTTATGGAAAAAGAAAGCTGTGACTGAGGTAAGAGATTAAGATGAAGGTCAAAATGACTATGCATACCAGGCAAAAATATGACGGGAACCTGGACAGCTTCGTACTGGAGCATTCCGGTGTACTGATGCAAAGAGGAGAGCAGTTTCTTCTCAGCTATTTTCAAGAGGGAGTACACCATGGCATGAAGTTATATCCGACGGAAGGTCGTCTGGAAATTATACGAAACTGGAAGGAAGAGGAGAAACTTCTCTATGAAGGAGGCGTCCGTTGGAAAGTGGACTATGAAACGGAGGTAGGCGTTCTGCCCTTGGAGTTTGATACGGCAGAGGTGGATTTTCGAAATGTAGACTTCTCTCGGGGACAAGGAGAAATTCGTCTCTATTACACACTCTTTCAGTTTGGGCAAAAGGTAGCGGAGACAGAACTCTCCATTGCAATTTCGCCCTATTCGGAGTAAAATGTAAACGTTTCTTTGCAAAAATAAGCAGAATAATTTGTAGACTTGGAAATGAGGTGTTCATGGTACTGGCAATTGCTCCACAAAGCATTATTTCGATTTTGTTGGTAATTTTGATTTTGCTTTTCATCGTATTAATAGCTTTATATTTTATGGGAAGACGTTTGCAGGAAAAGCAGGCTGCACAGCAACCCATGATTGAAGCCAATACCATGGAAGTTTCCATGTTGATTATTGATAAGAAGAAGCTGAGTGTGAAGGCAGCTGTTGCGGCAGGCTTGCCGGAGCAGGTGGAGAAGGAGCTTCCCTTCTATCTTCGCTTTTCAAAGCTTCCCATTGTTAAGGCAAAGGTGGGACCGAAGGTATTAGCTCTTATGGCGGATCCCAATGTATATGAGGTGCTTCCTGTAAAGAAGGAAGTAAAGTGTGCGGTATCCGGAATCTATATTCGCTCTATCAAGTCTGTACGAGGCGGAGTGGTACCTGAGGCACCGAAGAAAAAAGGCTTTTTCGCCAACTTAAGAAAGAAGGCGGAAGACGCTGTGAAGAAGCAACAAGCAAAGAAGTAATATTGAAAGATATTTGAACTGAAAACCAAAGCATAAAGAATACCACTCATGGGTTTTATGAAAGAAGATAATTTGAGTGTTTTTTCGGGGGAGTATTTTGGAATAGAGGCAATCTGAGCCCGCCGGTACTTGCTGACAGCGAGGAAACGAAGCTGGAAGCTTAGTACCGCTGCGAAGCGAAGTTAGCGGGAGCGTGCCACGATTCCAAAATCTCCAACAGAAAAAACGATAAATACTCTAGCTTTTTTCATAAAGCCTTTTCTTTTTTCTTTCTAAATTCCAAGGCCTTCTTCTCAAATTTCCTTGACAGAAAAAGGTAAAGAATGGTAGTATGAAGTTTGCTTATTTGGCCGGTAGGGGGATAACTCTGCCTATTTTTCGTCCAAAGGAAGAAAAATACCAAAGAAAAGTGAACGTATCGTCAACTAATCCATAAATTAAAGGAGTTTCCCGAGTTGTTTTAAGCAGATTATAATACTAAAGGCAAGTTGGGACAAGTTTTATTGTGGATTCTTAGCAAAGAGATGAGATATATCTCGGATATTAGGGGTGAACGGTCGATGAAAAAAAGCAAAATGCATCCGGTGCAAACCGGAAAGAATCTCAGAATGACTTTCTCTCAGAGCAAAGAAGTTCTGGAAATGCCAAACCTCATTGAAATCCAAAAGGATTCCTATGAATGGTTTTTGCATGAAGGCTTGAGGGAGGCCTTTGATGATATCTCTCCCATCCAGGACTTTGCGGGACATCTTAGCTTGGAGTTTGTGAACTTCAAACTGGCTAAGGAAGAGGCAAAGTACAGCATAGAAGAGTGTAAGGAAAGAGATGCAACCTATGCAGCTCCCCTTAAGGTTAAAGTTCGCCTCTTTAATAAGGATAAGGAAGAAATCAATGAACATGAAATCTTCATGGGTGACCTTCCTTTAATGACAGAGAACGGCTCCTTCGTCATCAACGGTGCGGAAAGAGTTATCGTTTCTCAGTTGGTGCGTTCTCCGGGAATTTATTATGGGGTAGACCATGATAAGGTAGGTAAGGAGCTTTACAGCAGTACCGTCATTCCAAATCGTGGTGCCTGGATTGAGTACGAAACAGACTCCAATGACGTATTCTTCGTTCGTGTAGACAGAACCAGAAAGGTACCGGTTACTGTCTTTATTCGTGCGCTTGGGGTAGGTTCCAACAAGGATATTCTTGATTTATTCGGAGAAGATCCAAAGCTCTTAGCTTCTATCGACAAAGATCCTTCTGAAAATTACCAGGAAGGTCTCTTAGAGTTATACAAAAAAATTCGACCGGGAGAACCGCTTTCCGTGGACTCCGCCCAATCCCTATTGAACTCCATGTTTTTTGACCCAAGACGCTATGATTTAGCCAAGGTGGGACGATACAAGTTCAACAAGAAATTACATTTTAAGAACAGAATCAAGGGTCATGTATTGGCTGAGGCTGTTTATGCACCGGAGACCGGAGAACAGCTGGCTGAGGCAGGTGCAACCGTTAGCCAGGAATTGGCGGAGCAGATTCAGAATGCCGCTGTTCCCTTTGTCTGGATTGACGGACCTACAAGAACCGAGAAGGTGCTTTCTTCCATGCAGGTGGATATTAAGGAGTGGATTCCCGCTTCCATCAATCCTGAGGAGTGCGGCATCAATGAATTAGTATTCTATCCTGCTTTAAAGGAGCTTTTAGCTTCCGTGGAAGGACAGGGAGAGGACGCGCTGAGAGATGGGATTCGTAAGAACATCCACAGCCTGATTCCAAAGCATATTACTAAGGAAGATATTTTTGCTTCCATTAACTATTTACTGAATCTGGATGAAGAAATCGGTACAGTGGACGATATTGACCACCTGGGAAATCGTCGTATTCGTGCCGTTGGAGAGCTTTTACAGAACCAGTATCGTATCGGATTGTCCCGTATGGAAAGAGTAGTAAGAGAGAGAATGTCCACCCAGGATATTGATGAAATTACTCCTCAATCCTTAATCAATATTAAGCCCGTAACGGCAGCGGTAAAGGAATTCTTCGGTTCCTCTCAGCTGTCTCAGTTCATGGACCAGAACAACCCGCTTTCCGAGCTTACCCATAAGAGAAGACTCTCTGCATTGGGACCCGGCGGTCTTTCCAGAGATCGTGCAGGTTTCGAGGTGCGAGACGTACACTATACCCACTACGGAAGAATGTGTCCTATCGAGACCCCTGAAGGACCGAACATCGGTTTGATTAACTCCTTGGCTTCTTATGCAAGAATCAATGAGTACGGTTTTATTGAGGCGCCTTACTTAGTGGTAGATAAGACCGATCCGGCCAATCCGGTGGTTACCAATCAGGCGGTATATCTTGCCGCAGACGAGGAAGACCAGTTCGTGGTTGCTCAGGCGAATGAGCCTCTGGATGAGGAAGGACATTTTAAGCATGATAACGTTTCCGGTAGATATCGGGATCAGACTTCTGCTTTTCCCAAGACCAGTATTGATTTAATGGACGTATCCCCGAAGATGGTATTCTCGGTAGCGACTTCCATGATTCCTTTCCTGCAAAACGATGACGCGAACCGTGCCCTGATGGGATCCAACATGCAGCGTCAGGCAGTGCCGCTTTTGATTACCGAATCCGCAGTGGTGGATACCGGTATGTCCAGCAAGGCGGCGGTAGACTCCGGAGCCTGCGTAGTGGCGAAGAACAGTGGAGAGGTTACTCTTTCTTCCTCTGCAAGAATCTTGATTAAGAGAGATAAGGACGGAGGAATTGACGAGTATAAGCTGATGAAGTTTATGCGTAGTAACCCCAGTAACTGTTATAACCAAAAGCCCATTGTCAATACCCATGACAGGGTAGAGGCAGGGGATGTTATTGCAGATGGTCCTTCTACAAAGGACGGCGAGATTGCCTTAGGAAAGAACCCCTTAATCGGATTTATGACCTGGGAAGGTTACAACTACGAGGACGCGGTTTTACTTTCCGAGCGTTTGGTACAAAACGATGTTTACACCTCCGTTCATATTGAAGAGTATGAGTGTGAGGCCAGAGATACAAAGTTAGGACCTGAAGAAATTACCTCCGACGTTCCCGGTGTAGGTGATGATGCCTTAAAGAATCTGGACGAAAGAGGAATTATCCGTATCGGTGCGGAGGTTCGTGCCGGAGATATTCTGGTAGGTCGTGTAACGCCAAAGGGAGAGACAGAGCTTACCGCCGAGGAACGTTTGCTTCGTGCCATCTTCGGTGAGAAGGCAAGAGAAGTAAGAGATACATCTTTAAAGGTACCTCACGGTGCTTACGGAACCGTTATTAACACCATGGTTTATACCAGAGAGAATTCCGACGAGTTGGCTCCGGGAGTTTCCCAGTCCGTTCGTATCTATATCGCCCAGAAGAGAAAAATCGGTGTGGGAGATAAGATGGCGGGACGTCATGGAAACAAGGGTGTAGTTTCCCGGGTGCTTCCTGTAGAGGATATGCCATACCTGCCAAACGGTCGTCCCTTGGATATCGTATTGAATCCTTTGGGTGTGCCTTCCCGTATGAATATCGGACAGGTCTTGGAGTTACATCTTTCCTTAGCGGCAAAGGCCCTGGGCATTGATGTTTCTACCCCGATCTTTGACGGTGCAACCGAGGTGGATATTCAGCAGACCCTTTTACTGGCAAATGATTATGTAAATCTTTCTTGGGAAGAATTTTCCGAGAAGCATAAGGAAGAATTGGATCCGGAAGTATATGCTTACTTGGGCGAGCATCTTGACCACCGTAAGGAATGGCAGGGTGTGCCTATCGGCATTGACGGAAAGATACAGCTGAGAGACGGAAGAACCGGAGAGAAATTTGACAGTCCTACTTCCATCGGCTTCATGCATTATTTGAAACTTCACCACCTGGTAGACGATAAGATTCATGCCCGTTCTACCGGTCCGTACTCCATGGTTACTCAGCAGCCTCTGGGAGGTAAAGCCCAGTTCGGTGGACAGCGTTTCGGAGAGATGGAGGTTTGGGCTTTGGAGGCCTACGGTGCAGCGTATACCCTGCAGGAGATTCTGACCATGAAGTCCGATGATGTGGCAGGTCGTGTAAAGACCTACGAAGCAATCATCAAGGGACAAAACATTCCGGCGCCGGGAGTACCCGAGTCCTTTAAGGTTCTTTTAAAGGAAATGCAGGCTCTGTGTCTGGACATGAGAGTGCTGGATGAGAATCAGCAGGTGGTAGAGATTACAGAAGATCTTTACGATGCAAATCAGGATATGCACAGACTCTTATCCAGCGGTGACTATCGTCAGGATAAGCAGGAAAACTTCGGAGCCTACGGCTATACCAAGCAGGAATTCCAGGATGGAGAGCTGGTGGATGCCGAGGAAAATGAAGAGAGCGCAGAAGAGGATGACTCTATAGAAGAGCTGGATCAGGATGATTTTTATTCCTTAGCTTCCGACTTCGGTGATGATGGTGATAACGAGTAGAGGAGGAAAAATGGCAAACTTTCAAAGTGGAAATGAGCCGGTACAATTTGATTCCATAAAAATTGGTTTGGCTTCCCCGGAAAAAATTCTGGACTGGTCCTATGGAGAAGTAAAGAAGCCGGAAACCATTAACTATAGAACCCTGAAGCCGGAGAAGGACGGATTATTCTGCGAAAGAATTTTCGGACCGGTAAAGGACTGGGAATGTCACTGTGGAAAATATAAGAAGATTCGCTACAAGGGTGTGATTTGTGATCGTTGTGGTGTAGAGGTTACCAAGTCTTCTGTACGTAGAGAGCGGATGGGGCATATTGCCTTAGCGGCTCCCGTATCCCACATTTGGTACTTCAAGGGAATTCCTTCCCGTATGGGACTTATTTTGGATATCAGTCCCAGAATTCTGGAAAGAGTTCTGTATTTTGCCTCCTACGTGGTTCTGGATCCCATGGAAACAGGATTAAACTATAAGGATGTGCTTTCCGAGAAGGAATATAGAGATGCCGTAGAGCAGTACGGTTACGGCAACTTCAGAGTAGGAATGGGTGCGGAAGCGGTATATGAGCTGCTTTCCAACATTGATCTGGAGAAGGAGTATACGGACCTTCGTGGAGAGCTGGACAGCTCCTCCGGACAGAAGAGAGCCCGTATCGTAAAGCGTTTGGAAGTGGTAGAAGCCTTCCGTTCCTCCGGAAATAAGCCGGAGTGGATGATTCTATCCCACCTTCCTGTAATTCCTCCCGATTTACGTCCTATGGTACAGCTGGATGGCGGACGTTTTGCTACCTCCGACTTAAATGACCTGTATCGTAGAATTATCAATAGAAATAACCGTCTGGCAAGACTCTTGGAGCTTGGAGCACCGGAAATTATCGTGCGAAACGAGAAGAGAATGTTACAGGAGGCGGTGGATGCCCTTATCGACAACGGTAGAAGAGGACGTCCTGTAACCGGTCCCGGAAACCGTGCTTTAAAGTCCCTTTCCGATATGTTAAAGGGTAAGCAGGGACGTTTCCGTCAGAACCTTTTAGGAAAGCGTGTGGATTACTCCGGACGTTCCGTAATCGTAGTAGGACCGGAATTAAAGATTTATCAGTGCGGTGTGCCTAAGGAGATGGCTATCGAGCTCTTTAAGCCCTTCGTTATGAAGGAGCTGGTAAAGAGCAACAAGTCTCATAACATTAAGAATGCCAAGAAGATGGTGGAAAGACTGGATCCATTGGTTTGGGACATCTTGGAAGATGTTATTAAAGAGCACCCGGTTATGCTAAACCGTGCCCCTACCCTGCACCGTTTGGGAATTCAGGCCTTCGAGCCGATTCTGGTAGAGGGTAAGGCGATTAAGCTTCACCCGCTGGTATGTGCGGCCTTCAATGCGGACTTCGATGGAGACCAGATGGCGATCCACCTTCCTTTAACACAGGAAGCACAGGCAGAGTGCCGTTTTATGTTGCTTTCTCCCAACAACCTCTTGAAGCCTTCTGACGGTGGTGTGGTTGCGGTACCTTCTCAGGATATGGTACTGGGTGTGTATTATTTAACCCAGGAAAGAGAAGGAGACAAGGGAGAGGGAATGCTCTTCAAGTCTATCAATGAAGCTATTTTGGCTTATGAGAACCACTATGTAACCCTTCATGCAAAGATCCGTTGTAAGGTGAAGAGGGAATTCTTACAGGAAGACGGCAGCAAGAAGGAAGAAGAAGGTATTATTGAGACCACTGTAGGAAGACTTCTCTTCAATGAGATTATTCCGCAGGATTTAGGATTTATTGACCGTTCTTTACCGGAGAATCGTTTCCTTCCGGAAATCAATTTCCTGGTAAAGAAGAAGAATCTAAAGCAGATTCTGGAAAAGGTAATGGATGTGCATGGGGCTATGCAGACCGCTTTAACCTTGGATGATATTAAGTCCATCGGTTATAAGTTCTCTACAAGAGCGGCAATGACCGTATCCATCCACGATATGACCGTTCCGGAGACTAAGGAAACTCTCTTGGAAGAGGCACAGAAGACTGTGGATAGAATTGCCAAGAACTTCCGCAGAGGTTTGATTACTGAAGAAGAGCGTTACAAGGAAGTTATCGAGACCTGGAAGAATACCGATGAACAGCTTACCCACGACCTCTTAACAGGACTGGATAACTACAACAACATCTTCATGATGGCGGACTCCGGAGCCCGTGGATCCGATAAGCAGATTAAGCAGCTTGCCGGAATGCGTGGACTCATGGCGGATACAACCGGTAAGACTATCGAACTTCCCATTAAGTCCAACTTCCGTGAAGGACTGGATGTATTGGAGTACTTTATCTCCGCTCACGGAGCACGTAAGGGACTTTCCGATACAGCTCTTCGTACAGCGGACTCCGGATACTTAACAAGACGTTTGGTAGACGTATCTCAGGATTTGATTATCCGTGATCTGGACTGCTCTGAGGGAAGAGAAACCATTCCTTCCTTGGAAATTACAGAGCTTTCCGACGGACAGGAAAAGATTGAGTCCTTGCAGGAGAGAATTACCGGCCGTTATGTAGCGGAGGATATCATTGATCCGGAAACCGGAAATATGGTGATCAAGGCGAACCACATGGTAACCCCGAAGAGAGCACCACAGGTTATGGATGCTTTAAACAAGATGGGCAGAAAGTCCATTCGTATTCGTACCGTTCTGACCTGCCGTTCCAAGTCCGGTATCTGTGCAAAGTGTTACGGAGCAAACTTAGCAACAGGAAAGCCGGTTGAGGTGGGAGAGGCAGTAGGAACCATCGCTGCACAGTCCATCGGAGAACCGGGAACACAGCTGACCATGAGAACCTTCCATACCGGAGGTGTGGCAGGTGGAGATATCACACAAGGTCTTCCCCGTGTAGAGGAGTTGTTCGAGGCCAGAAAGCCTAAGGGACTTGCCATTCTTACGGAGATTCCCGGTGTTGTAGAAATTCGTGACACCAAGAAGAAGAGAGAGGTTATCGTAACCGACAACGAAAAGGCTCAGTCCAAGACTTACCTGATTCCTTACGGATCTCGTTTAAAGGTTACAGATGGACAGGTACTGGAAGCCGGAGATGTATTAACCGAAGGTTCCATCAATCCTCATGATCTTCTGAAGATTAAGGGCGTTAAGGCTGTACAGGAATACATGATTTCCGAAGTGCAGAGAGTATACCGTTTACAGGGTGTAGAAATCAACGATAAGCATATCGAGATGATTGTGCACCAGATGATGAAGAAAGAGCGTGTCAATGAAGCAGGAGATTCCCGCTTTATCCCGGGAACCACTGTAGATCGTTTAGACTTCGAAGATGAAAATGAGAGACTTATTGCAGAAGGAAAGGTACCTGCAGAAGGAAAGAGAACCATGTTGGGAATTACCAAGGCTTCCTTAGCTACCGATTCCTTCATGTCTGCAGCATCCTTCCAGGAGACCACCAAGGTTCTTACTGAAGCGGCTATCAACGGTAAGATTGACCACCTCATCGGTTTGAAGGAAAACGTTATTATCGGTAAGCTGATTCCTGCAGGTACAGGAATGCGTCGATATAGAAACGTTAAACTTTCTACAGATAAGGAAGAAGTGGTAGATACTTCCGACGTGCTTAGCAACGAGGTTAATGAACCTTTAAGCACAGAAGAGATTTTTGATGCGGATCCCAAGGGATTATCCGGATTATCCGCAGCCCTAAGAGCAATTAAAGAGGGCGAAAACGAGTTATAATATTAGCTTTAAAAGAGGCTATATAAAATCAAAATAGTTTTTTTACGCAATATAGGTCTGAAGCCGGGGCACGCTCCCGCTAGCTTCGCCACGAAGCGGATACTAAGCGAAAAACTGCGTTTCTCTTGTTTTTCGCAAGTACCGTCGGGCTCAGACTACCCCCTATTATAGACACATACTGCATTATTCG
>CAUSUG010000023.1:0-15689 GCA_963534765.1 uncultured Oribacterium sp. | reverse complement strand
AGTCAATCACCGTATTCAAGTCCAGTACCTTTTCTTCCAAGGAAGCAATGGAGCTGATGGGCTTAAAAGAAGAACCGGGAGCCAACTGGGTTTGGGTTGCACCGTTCAGTAGGGGCAGGGACAAGTCTTCATTACACTTTTTTAAATAAGCGGCATCATTGATGCGATTGTTGTCAAAACCGGGATAGCTGACCAATGCCCGAACCTTTCCGGTCTTTACATCCGTTACCACAACGGAACCGTTACAGGGATCCAGAGCGAACTGTGCCGGAGTAAGCTGCAGCTTTCTGATTTTGTCAATCAGGAAGGTATAGGCAAAATGACTGTCTCCCTGGGCCAAAGCATCATAGGAAGCGGTATCCTGTGCCAAAACGTTTTGCTCAAAAAGAGCCATCAAAAGAAGGTTGCCTTTAATTTTTTGATTGGCAATGGCATACTTGTACAGCAGCTTTTCAAAGCCGGAGTCCTCTCGCAAAAAGCTCATGATTTTATTGACAAAGAGCTGATAAATCTGTGTACTGTCCGAATACTCTTCCGATAAGTCCAGCTTGGTGGTGTCAATCCATCCCTCCTCTATTCCTTTTTTAATAAAATCATGGAGGGAAATGCTGTCGCTTTTCCAGGACGCCAGGGCCTGGGAGGCTTTAAATCGGGAGTCCTCCGGATTCACGATTCCCCCTTCTTTTCCAAGGAGGTAATCGTAGATATAAACCATATAGCCCTGCATCTCCTGGGGAAGAGAGGATAATTCTCCGCCGCTATCCTGCATAAGGACAGCTTCCACTTGAGAAAGCATGGCCTCTTTATTTTCTTGAAAGAGGGCTCCGATTTGCTTTTCTGCATTTCCGGCATCCTCTGCGGTAAAATGCTCTTTGGACAGTACATTGTTATTAATGAGCTGGTAGTAGGCATCCTTCACGGGAATCATCAACTGGGACTGCTTTAAAGCACTCTGATCCAGTTCATTCTGCTCCGTAATCTTGGATGCCAAAATTCCCGCCAATTCCTGTTCCAAAAGATGGTATATGGAAATCTGGTCGTTAGCGGAAATGGTGGTATAAATATCATTTCCCGCTCCGGGCTTTTCCTCGGAAATCACTTCCATAATACTTCCCACGTTGTTCAGATACATTTCCTTGTATCCTTTTTTTCCTTTTAAGACAAGATCCTCACTCTTTTCCAGTCCCCAAACGCCGACCACATCATTTACCGCATAGGAGCTGTCCTGCTTTTGTAAATCCGCCAGCTGACTTTCCTGTACCTGACCGGTATATCCCACGATATGAGAAAGGTAAGGGGCGTAATTGTATTTTCGAACAGAGACATTTTCAATATCCACGCCGGGGAGATCATACTTGGATTCCAGAATCTCCGCCATACATTCCCGGGAAACATTGTCCACAATGGTGGTGCTCATATAACGCTGATAAGAGGTCAGTCTCAGGGTATAAATAATACCGATCATATCCAGGGCGGTTTCATCCGACAAAGTAATGGGCTTCCCGTCTTCATCCGTAAGCTTGCTAAAGTTATATAATTTTTTTGCCTGTAAGAAGCATTGCTCAGCGGTACTCTTGGCTTCCTTTTCGCTTAACTTCTCCGGCGTTTTCCGGAAAACATTGGCAATGAGGCGAAGCCTGTCCTGATCGCTTGTGGTGGTATAGACAAAGCTTCCGTCTTCCCGCTTTTGTACTTTAAACTGGCTTTTTACGGGATATTGATACTTTTCAATAATTTCCGCCAGCTTTTTCAACATTAAATTTCGCTTATTGATTCCGGCACTGGTTCCGGAAAAGCTTCCGGTTTCCGCAATGGTTATGTTGTATTGTAATTCATTATAAGCCAAAAGCTTTCCGTCTTTATCGTAAATATTTCCCCTGGTTCCGGGAATCACCAAATCCTGTCTGGTATTTTTTTGGTATTCCTGTAAATAATCATTTCCATGCAAAATCTGCAGACGAAAAAGATGCAACGTTAAAACGGAAAATAAAAGGAAAAATATGATGGATAATGCAAAGAGTCTGGAGGAAAACAGGCGGTTTAGCATTTCTTTTAGAAAACCGAATAACTCTTTCATCATAAGACTTTTTCCTCCAATTTCTTGCTGGCACTAAAGAAAAAACGATATAAAACTACGGTAAGTAAAAAGGAAAATACAATAGAGGGGAGAACAATATGCAAGGCATAATAAGGAATATTTCCCTTTCCCCGAACGGCAAAACGGAAAATATAGATATATAGGTGATAAATAAGACCGCTGACTACACAAAGAAACAATGGTAGGGTAATGTACTCTTCATAGTAATAATGATGAAAATAGCCGTTACCATAACCGATCAATACAAAAATCAGAGAATAGAATCCAAAGGGACCGGAATAAAACAAATCCATCAAAAGTCCGGCACAAAGTCCATAAAACATTCCCGGTAAAGAGCCATAATAAAAGCCGAAGGAAAAGCAAAGAATCAAAAGCAGATTAGGACTTGCGGACAAAAAGGGAAGCAGGGGAAATACACTGGTTTGCAATAAAAATGCCAGAATCAAAAGGGCAAAGTAAAACATTGCCATGATTCTTTTTGCGCTTGCCTTTCCTACTTTCTTATTCTGCAAGGTCCTTACTCTCCTTTTGAAAACGATCGTCTTTTCGCTCTTTAAGCACCAAGACTTCCCTTAAATCCGTAAAATCCGCGGCAGGAATCAGATAGCCGTTTTTCATTAAACGCTTCTCATCCTCTTCTATACCGATGGCATAGCCTACCAAAATACCGGGTAGAAATTTTGAGGAAATATTGGAGGTAACAATTCTGTCTCCATCCTGAATTACCGCTTCTTTCTTCATATTGGTAATTCTGAGTCTTCCCTCTTCAAAAAGCTGTAAATCTCCTGCTACGATACAGGTGTCACTGGACTGAATTCCCATGCAGGAAACTCTGGACTCATCATCAATGATGGAACGTACGGTGGCATAATTCAGGCCTACATCCGTAACAATCCCTACCAGGCCGCCCTTGGCCATAACATTTTGATCTACCATAATGCCGTCCTTGGAGCCCTTGTCAATACGGAAGACTTGGAACCAGTTTTCCGAGTCCTTGGCAATGACTCTGGCGGCTACTTTATCATATTGTAAATATTGCTGATCCAAAGAATATAAATCCCGCAGGCGTTTTAATTCTTCATCATTCTGCTTTAGGATATTGTTTTCTTCTGTTAATAAATCAATTTTTGCCGTAAGCTTCTCATTTTCCGCTTCAGCTTCCAAAAGGGTTTTATGCTTTTCCCAACGGGAATATAGCTTATAGCCTACATAATTCACACCGGACTGTATAGGAACCAAAACGGTTCCTACAGCATTCCGAAGAGGATTCATAAAGCCATCCTTAACAGACGACAAGACGATCATCATAATGCATAAGACCGTTAAGAGTATAAAAATATATTGATTTTTCTTCTGCTCCACTATATTTTCCCCTGTTCCTTAAAACTGTAATATTGATTATCTCCGATAATAATGTGATCCATTAAGTGTATTCCCAGATACTCTCCCGCCTTATAGATTTCTTCCGTAGCCCGTTCATCCTCTCTGGAGGGGTGAGGATCCCCGGAGGGATGATTATGCACCAAAATAAAACAAACGGAAGCAGCCCTAAGAGCCTCCATAAAGATTTCCCTTCCGGAAAGAATGGAAGCATTGGAGCTTCCCTTAGACAAAAGAAAATCCTTTAATAATTGAGCCTTAGTATCCAAATACAGGACATGAACCTCCTCATGGGCCAAATGCCTTAATTCCTCTTTGAAATACTGAAGCACAGAGCCGGGAGCACGAAAGGAAAGTACTTCCTCCCGAATTTTTCTGTTCCAAATTCTTTTGGCCAGTTCTCCCACAGCCTGTAGCTCTATGGCCTTGCTTAGTCCTACTCCTTTAATGCTTTGCAGTTCTTCCAGACTATACTGCATAAGCCCCACCAAGCCGTCGTAAACCGGACTCAGATGCAAAACCTTATCAGCAAGCCTCAAAACACTTTCTTCCTTTGTTCCGGTTCGTAGAATTACAGCCAGTAGCTCCTCATCCCTTAAAGCGGAAACGCCTAAACGAAGCGCCTTTTCTCTGGGCAATTCCTGCCCGGATTCTTTTAGTGTTAAATGCATATTTTCCTCCTATCCGGAGGAGTCTACAGAGGATTCTATTTTAACACGCTTTCCCCTTTAGGAGCAAAAACTTTTCTTAAGCTTTGGCTATTTTTATTCTTTCAAAAGTAAAGCCTTTATTCCTAAGAAGTAGAAATAGCCACGCCTGAGATTTCTCGTAAGATTTTCTTTGATATTTATTCCTTTGGAATGTTCACAAGCCCTTCTTTAAAAATATTATCCAGAGCCTTGATTACCCCGAATTTTCCGTGGGCAAAGGTCAGGCCACCCTGAAAATACACGGAATAGGGCTCTCTTAGTGGGGCGTCTGCGGATAATTCAATACTGGATCCGGAAATAAATGCCCCTGCAGCCATTACCACGGGATCCTCATAGCCCGGCATATCCCAGGGTTCCGGGCGAACAAAGGAGTCCACCGGAGAAGCTTCCTGAATTCCTCTACAAAAAGCCAGCAAAGCCTCCCCATTACCCATACGAATTTCCTGAATAATGTCGTTTCTTGGACTGTCCGCCGTAGGGTGACAGGGATAGCCCAGAGATTCAAAAAGGCTTGCCGCAAAGATCGCACTTTTTTCTGCTGAAGCGGTAACCGTCGGTGCCAGGAAAAAGCCTTGGAAAAAATCCTTGTTACAGTGCAGGGAAGGCCCAAGCTCCTTTCCTAAGCCGGGAGCAGTCAGTCTAACCGCTGCTCTTTCAATACATTCTTTGGTGCCGGCAATATAGCCTCCGATGGGAGCCAGTCCTCCGCCGGGGTTTTTAATGAGGGATCCCACCACCATATCGGCTCCGTAGTCACTGGGCTCTTCAGGACAGACAAATTCACCATAGCAGTTATCTACCATGCAAATCAGGTCTTTCTTACAGCCCTTGATAAAGCTTATCAAGTCTCCGATTTCCTTAGGACTGAAGCTCTTTCGGTCACTATAGCCCTTGGAACGCTGAATTTCCACCAATCTGGTTTTTTCGGAAATCGCGTTTTTAATACCTTCATAATCAAAGGAGCCATCCGGAAGCAAAGCTACCTCTTTGTAGCTCACCCCAAATTCCTTCAAAGAGCCAAGGGAGTCTCGAATACCAATAACCTCATCCAAGGTATCGTAGGGCTTTCCTACCGGGGATAGAATTTCATCTCCCGGACGAAGATTTCCCTGTAAGGCAATAGCCAAGGCATGGGTTCCGCAGACAATCTGAGAACGAACCAAGGCATCTTCCGTATGAAAATAATTGGCATAAACCTCTTCCAGGGCATCTCTTCCGATATCGTTATAGCCGTAGCCGGTACTGCCCAGCAAATGGGCCTCTGAAACCTTTGCCTTTTGCAGGGCCTGTAAAACCTTTAACTGGTTAATTTCCGCAATTTCATCAATTTCTTTGAAACGGCTCTCCAGATTTTTTAATATTTTTTCACTATAGGCAATTACTTCCGGAGAAATGCCCATTTCTTCATAGATTCTTTGATAATCCATTCTATTCTTTCCTCCTTACCCCCTGCAAAATCCTCCTCAGAAAGGAAGATGGTATTTTTTTCTCTTCTAAACCAGGTCATCTGCCTTTTGGCATAGTTTCTGGAATGTTGTTGAATTTTTTCGATACACTCTTCTTCCGTGTAACGTCCCTCCAAATAAGCAAACACTTCTTTGTAGCCTATAGCATTACAGCCCGGCATATTTTCCCGATAGCCCTGCTCATAAAGAGCCTTAACCTCTTGAAACAAGCCCTCTTCCTTCATTTGCAGTACACGGTCATGGATGCCTTGATACAATTTCTCCCGTTCTCTACACAATACTATAAATAGAGCATCATAGAGAGATTCTTTTTTTTGCTCTTCCTGATTATGTTGGGAAATGGGTTTCTTATGCAGATAATAGTATTCCAAAGCTCGGATGATTCTTTGCTTATTATTTTCATGGATAGCTTCAGCCGCTTCCGGATCTACTCGGGACAACTCTTGGTGGAGGGGAATCGTCCCCTCTTTTTCCAGTCTCTCCGTAAGTTCCCTTCGGATTATATCCTTTTCTTCCTGATTTTCTTCCTGAAAGTCTATATCATAGAGCATGGCTTGAATATAGAAGCCGGTACCTCCCACCAAAATGGGAAGCTTTTCCTGACTGTAAAGCTCAGCAATTTTTTCCCTTGCCATCTTTTGAAAAAGGCTGGCATCATAATTTTCAGAAGGATTAAGGATGTCCAGAAGATGGTGGGGAATTCCCTCCTTTTCTTCTTCTTTTACCTTACCGGAACCGATATCAAGTCCTTTGTAAACCTGAACTGAGTCCGCGGAGATACACTCTCCGTCCAAAGCCTTGGCTAAGGCGATGGAGGTGCCGGTTTTTCCTACCGCGGTAGGGCCTGCCAAAATCAATAAGGGCTTATGTTCTTCCCAAAGATTCATTTATACAATCCTCTTAAACATTTTTTCCAAATCCTGCTTTTTAAAGGCCACAATGGTGGGTCTTCCATGGGGGCAGGCATAGGGATTTTCCAGGGTGAAAAGCTTCTGTACCAAAGCCTCAGCCTCCTGAAAGCTAAGGAGCTGATTGCCCTTTACAGAGGCCTTGCAGGCCATGGAAGCAATTTTATTATAGACGCTCTCCGCTTCGGAAAGGTTCCCTTCTTCTGCAAGAGCATCCAGAATCTCATGAAATAGCATTTCCGCATCCAAAGAAGGAAAATCCGCAGGGATTCCCTCTAAAAGGTATCGCTTATCTTCTTCCTTTCGGATTCTATAGCCGAGATGGGTAAAATATTCCTTGGTCTTTTCATAGAGTTCTTCCTCCTTCGCATTAAAGACCATGGTTTTGGGAAGAATTCCCTGACTGATTCCCGGCTTTTCCAGGTAATTCTTTCGCATTTTTTCAAAGTTCACCTTCTCATGGGCAGCATGCTGGTCCATAATAAAGAGTTCCTTTTGAAATTCTATCAACCAGTAGGTCTGAAAAACCTGCCCAATCAGGCGGAATTCCTTCTCTCCCTCTTCAGAGAAGAAGGAGGGAGAAAATAGATTTTCCTGTTCTGCCGAAGGTAGCTTTTCCGATTCGGTGAAAAACTGCTCTTCCTTTGGGACAGTATTTTCTTCCTTTTCAGAAACCTTTTCTTCTTCTAAACGAATCCCCTTTGTTAAATCAAACTCTTCATAAACAAGCTTCTCTTCTACAGTTTCATTTTTCTGCTGATTCAGCTCCGGAGTTTCTGAGCTAAAATGAGTTTTCTCCGTAGCTTCTGTTCTAAGCTGAGCCTTCTCTGAAATATTCTCTGAAATATTCTCCGGAGTCTCCTTCTGTTCCGCTTTTTTCTCCCAAAGCTGGCTGGAAGGGGAAAGAAATGCCGTACTTTTCTCCTCCTTCTCCTTTTGGAAAAGGGAAAGAGGGCTATGGTCAATCAAATCCGCCTTGGATAAAGTCTTGCTGACACAATCAAAGAGTGCCTGATATATTTTTTCCCTGTTTTGAAAACGCACCTCCAGCTTTTGGGGATGGACATTCACATCTACAAGATTGGGGCTTAGGTGTAAAAAGACAATGGCAAAGGGAAACTTATGCTGCATTAAAAAGGGCTTATAAGCGTCCTCCAGGGCTCTACTTAGTAGAGAATCCCGAACAAAACGACCATTCACGAAGAAAATTTCATATTGCCTATTGGAACGGGTAAGGCTGGGCTTGCCCAAAAGCCCCTCAATATGCAGGGTAGCCAATCCTGTTAGGCCGGAAGGATAATAGGATTCCTTTATTTCCAGACTGTCTTTGGCAAAGGCCTTTCCGTAAATGCCGAAAACCACATCAGAAAGCTTTCCGCCCCCAATGGTTTGGAAGCGGCTTTTGCCATCCTTTACAAAATGAAAGGAAATACCCGGATTGGCTAGAGCCAGCTTTTCCACCATTTCCTCTACCCTACTGGCTTCCGTGCTTTCACTTAATAAAAACTTCTTTCTGGCAGGTACATTGTAGAAAAGATCCCGCACCAAAATGCTGGTGCCGTCCATTCCCCCTACTTCTTCTACAGGAGAAAAGCTTCCTCCCTCCACAAGGATTCTGTGGGCAAGAAAATCCTCCTGCCTTTTGCTGATACATTCCACCTTAGCCACGGCGGCAATAGAAGCCAAGGCCTCCCCACGGAAGCCGAAGCTGAGAATCTCCTCCAAATCCTTGGGATTTTGGATTTTGCTGGTGGCATGGGGCATAAAGGCCCTCTCCAAATCCTCGGAAAAGATTCCCTCTCCGTTATCGCTTACCCGAAGAAAGCTGATGCCGCCTCCCTTAATCTCTATGGAAATAGCCGTAGCTTTAGCATCCAAGGCATTTTCCACCAGCTCTTTTACGATACTGCCGGGACGCTCCACCACCTCTCCTGCGGCAATTTGATTGATGCACTCCTGGCTTAATAGGTGAATTTTCAACGAAGTTTCTCCTTTAAACTAAACAACAGATTGATGGCTTCCAAGGGACTCATGCTTTCAAAGGAATCATTGCGAATACAGTCCAAAACCTCTTTCTCTTCCTTACTTAACTCTGAAGCGGAATTTTTTCTTCTCATTTCTCCGGCCTTTAAGGGATTTTCCGGAAAATCCTCTTCGAAGCTTTCTTCCAAGGCCTCTTCGAAGTCCAAATGCTGAAGGCTAAGATCCTTTTCATTCAAAAAAGCGGAGATTTCTCTGGCTCTATCCAGTACAGGGGCGGGAACGCCCGCAAGCTTGGCCACATCAATACCATAGCTTTCGTCTGCCCCTCCCGGCATAATCTTACGAAGGAACTGAATTTCTCCCTGCTCCTTGGATACCGCTATACAGTAGTTTTTCACATTTTCCAGTTTTCCCTCCAAAACGCTTAATTCGTGGTAGTGGGTGGCAAAGAGGGTTTTGGCTTTGATTTCCCTGGCCAGATATTCCACCACCGCCCAGGCTATGGAAAGGCCGTCAAAGGTGGAAGTACCTCTTCCGATTTCATCCAAAATCAAAAGAGAATCTTCCGTAGCATTTCGTAATATATTGGAAACTTCACTCATTTCCACCATAAAGGTAGATTGACCGGAGGCCAAATCATCGGAAGCCCCCACCCTGGTAAAGATTCTGTCGCAGATAGGAATATCCGCCTGCTTTGCCGGCACAAAGGAGCCGATGGAAGCCATCAACACGATTAAAGCAACCTGTCGCATATAAGTGGATTTTCCTGCCATATTGGGACCGGTGATAATGGCAATCTTCTCCTCTTTACCAAGCCTTGCATCATTGGGGACAAAGCTTTGATCCTGTAAAAGCTTTTCCACCACCGGATGACGACCGTCCACAATCCTTAAATTACCTTCCTCATTGATTTTCGGACGAACATACTGCTCCTGCATAGCCACCTTGGCCAAAGAAAGGCAGGCATCCAAAAAAGCAATTTCCTTGGCGGTTTTTTGCATTCTTCCAAGTTCATGGGAAAGATCTTCCCGCAGATTTACAAAGAGACTGTATTCCAGCTGCTGTAAGTTTTCCGCCGCCCCCAAGATTTTATTCTGTAAATCCTGTAATTCTACGGTAGTGTATCGTTCTGCCTGAGCAAGAGTCTGTCTTCTGATAAAGTAATCGGGAATTTCCCCCTGATAGGACTTGGAGATTTCAAAACAGTAGCCGAAAATACGGTTATATTTGATTTTCAGGTTTTTAATTCCGCTTTTTTCTCTTTCCCGCTCTTCCAGCTGATTCAGCCATTCCTTCCCATGCTCTCCCGCTTCCCGGAAAAGTCGCACCTCCTCATGGAAGGAAGACTTAATGATTCCTCCCTCCTTAATGCTAAGGGGGGGATCCTCTTCAATGCATTCATCAATCTTTGTATAAAGCTCCTCCAGTGCATCCATTTCCTGTCCTAAGCCCTGTAAAAGCTTTCCGGAAAAGGAGCTTAAAGTCCTCTTAATCACCGGCAGGAATTGTAAGGAGGATTTTAAAGCCAGCATATCTCTGGCATTGGCGGAGGAAATGCTGATTTTTCCGATCAGTCTTTCCATATCGTAGATGGAATCCAGATATTCTCTAAGCTCTTCTCCGTCAATATAACGCTGACAAAGCTCTTCGATACAATCCAAACGCTCCTCCATTTTCTTTCTTTCCCGAAGAGGGCGTTCCAGAAAATGGCGAAGCATACGACTTCCCATGGCGGTATGGGTTTTGTCCAGTACCCAAAGCAGACTGCCTCGCTTTTTCTTGTCTCTAAGGGTTTCCCAAAGCTCCAGGTTTCTCTGGGTGGAAAGGTCCAAAAGCATATAGTCTTCCCGATGAAAACGCTCTATATGCCGAATATGGGATAAAATATTCTTCTGGGTATCGTAAAGGTAACGGAGGCAGGCACCTAAGGCTCTTCTTTCCAGGGGAGCATGCTCCAAGCCTAAGCCGGGAATAGAGGAAGAAAAATGAGTAGAGAGGATTTTGTCCGCCTCTTCCTTTCCAAAGTACTCCTTCTCCTTTTCCGTAATGCTTAAGCTAAAGCGACTGTCCAAGGCGGAGCTTAATTCCTTATCCTCTAAAAAGCCTATGGGGCAGAGAATCTCCTTTGGGGAAAAACGGGAGATTTCATCCAAAAGCTCTTTGCTATCGGAAACACTTAAACTGTAAAGCTCTCCGGTACTGATATCCACGGTGGCTATGCCAATGCCGCTGTTTCCCGGATAAATGGCGGAAAGATAGTTATTTTTCCCTTCCTCTAAAGCCGTTTCCTCGGTCTGGGTTCCGGGAGTAATTACCCGAATAATCTCCCTCTTTACCAGTCCTTTGGCAAGCTTTGGATCTTCTACCTGCTCTCCAATGGCCACCTTAAAGCCCTGGGAAACCAATTTGCTGACATAGGAATCCGCCGCATGGTAGGGGATTCCGCACATGGGAGCCCTTTCCTCCAGACCGCAGTCCTTCCCTGTAAGCACCAAATCCAATGCCTTAGAAGCTTTGATGGCATCCTCAAAGAACATTTCATAAAAATCCCCAATACGGTAAAAGAGGAGGGCATCAGGTACCTCCTTCTTGCTCTCCAAATATTGCCGCATCATAGGGGATAATTTTGCTTCATCCATTAAAGAACACTCCCATAGTAATAAAAGCCCATTGATTTATCCAAACGAACCGGGACAATTTCTCCAATCAGGCGCTCTCCGCCTTCAAAATGCACCAGTACATTGTTGCTCAGTCGTCCGGTGAGCATGTTCTCGGATTCTTTGTCCTTTTCTTCTACCAAAACCTCCATCACCTTTCCCAGATCTCTTCCTTCTCTTTCTTCGGAATGAAGACGAATATATTCTAACAAGCGCTGGAAACGCTCCTTTACCCTATCCTCCGGTACAGCCTCCCACTTGGCGGCAGGGGTTCCCGTACGCTTGGAGTACTGGAAGGTAAAGGCGGAATCAAACTTTGCGTAGGCAACCACCTCCATGGTATCCTGAAAATCCTCTTCCGTCTCCCCGGGGAAGCCTACAATAATATCTGTCGTCAGACTGACATCCGGTAAAACCTCTCTTATCTTTTTCACCAAAGCCATATAGGAATCCTTACTGTAATGCCGATTCATCCTCTTTAAAATAGCGGTAGAGCCGGATTGCAAGGGTAGATGGATATGATTGCAAATGTTCTCATTTTCCTTCATCACCTGTAAAAGCTCATCGGAAAAATCCTTGGGGTTTGGAGTCATAAAACGGAGTCGCTTAAGACCGGGAACCTTAGCAATTTTTGCCAAAAGCTCCGGAAAGGAACATTCCTCCTTCTTGTCCAAGCCGTAGGAATTCACATTTTGCCCAAGGAGCATGATTTCTTTCACGCCGTCGGCAACCAATGCTTCACATTCCTTTAAAATCTCCCGGGAATCTCTAGACTTTTCTCTTCCTCTTACATAGGGCACGATACAGTAGGTACAGAAATTGTTGCAGCCAAAGCTGATATTTACGGAAGCTCTAAAGGCATACTTTCTCTTGGAAGGAAGATTTTCCACGATTTCCGCACTATCCTCCAAAAGCTCTACCTTCTTCTCCTTGGAAAGCATGGTTTCCAAAAGATACTCTGCCAGCTTATAAATATTGTGGGTACCGAAAATCAGATGCACATAGGGATATTTTTTCTGAATGGTTTCCACCTCATCCTTTTCCTGCATCATACAACCGGTAATACCGATAATTAAGTCCTTATTTCTTTGATAGAGATGCTTAAGCTGTCCGATACGTCCGTAGAGCTTTTGGTTGGCATTCTCCCGGACGGTACAGGTGGTAAAGAGGATCACATCCGCCTCCTCTTCCTTTTCCGTAATGCTATAACCTGCCTCCTGTAAAATGCCCTGAAGCTTTTCTCCGTCCTTGGCAGACATCTGGCAGCCGATTACTGTTACCATGGCCTTAGCCTCATAGCCCTCCCCCTTTTCACATCCAACAGGGCTTTGATTTGTTCTATAAAATAAAACTGGCGCTCAGGCTCATTCGCCGGTGCGTTTTCCAATACTTCCGTAAATAACTTGTTTCCCACAATTCCCTCACATTTCTATTTTTGTAGCATAGCTAGATAGCTAGTTTTATATCTGTATAAAAATATAATATGGCAAGGCTATATTATTTCCCTAAGGAACGAATATAGGCCTCTGCCACCTTCATGCCGTCCATGGCGGCACTCATAATGCCTCCTGCATAGCCCGCGCCCTCTCCGCAGGGGTAAATCTCCTTCTCCATACAGCGGAGTTCTTCATCCCTTAAAATTCTAAGAGGAGAAGAGGTTCTGCTCTCCACACCGTAAATCAGGGTATTTCCCTTGGAAAAGCCCTTCATCTTGCCTTCAAAGGCTTCCATGGATTCGATAAAATCCTCTTTTATATTGCCAAGCTTCGGATAGTTTTCAAAATGGAAAAGAGGGTTTAAATCACATTCCTTGCTCTGCCCCTTCAGCATAAGCTCCAAATCTTCGGTTTCGCTTACGACATTTTTAATTTTGTCGTATCTGCTGTAGGGCACTCTTCCCGCTCCCAGTTGAAAGGCCTTCTCTTCCCAGTATTCCTGCAAAGCAATTCCGGCAAGGGGATTATTTTCTCCACCATACTCCTCTTTTTTTATTGTAAAAATGATGGCGGAGTTGGCATAGCCGCTGTCTCTTTTGCTATAGCTCATGCCGTTCACACAAAGTCTCCCCTCCTCCGAAGAAGAGTTTACCACATATCCTCCCGGACACATACAAAAGCTGTAAAAAGAACGATGTTTTGCCTGATGACTGATTTTATAGGCGGAGGCTCCCAGCTTTTCTCTTAATTCCTCAGGAATCTCACCGTATAAGGCGGCATCGATATCCCTTTGGCTATGCTGTACTCTAAAGCCCATGGCAAAATCCTTTGCCACAATGGGATAAGAAAGGGCATAAAGCTCCCGAAAGCTGTCTCTTGCACTATGTCCTATAGCAATGATTAGGGGATGCTTCTCCTCCTTTTGAAAATGATATTGCTGTCCGAAGTGAATTTCTCCTCCAAGACTCTCTATTTCCTTTCGGATAGAGGAAACAATGGAAATCAAGGCATCCGTTCCCACATGGGGTTTGGCATCATAGAGGATTTCTTCCTTGGCACCATGCAGGATAAATTCCTGAAGGACATAACGGGAGCGACCGTTTTGATCCTTTACCAAGGTATTCAGCTTTCCGTCAGAAAAGGTTCCTGCTCCTCCTTCCCCAAATTGGGGATTGGATTCCTTGTTTAAAATCCCCTTCTCCCAAAGGACTTCCACATCCTTTGCTCTTTCCTCCACAGCCTTTCCCCTTTCATAAACAATGGGGCGACAGCCGGCTCTGGCCAGTAAAAGAGCTGCAAAGATTCCTGCAGGCCCGAAACCCACCACAATGGGACGATGTTCTTCCGACTGAAAGAAATCCTCCAAAGCTTTTCCTTGAATCCTTTCCGGACACTTAGGCTCCTGATACAAAACAGGGCTATAGCTTTGAATATCTTTATTTTTCAGTTTGACAAGGAGCTTCTTCTCGGAAACACCTCTTAGCTCTACAGAAACGGTATAAACATAAAAGAGCTGCGGCTTTTTTCTGGCATCCAAAGAACGGCGAAGGATCTGATAGGAAGAAATCTCCTCCATTTTCAGCTTCAGGCATTTGGCAATGGCCGGAAGAAGGCTGTCCTGCCCCTTCTCCACAGCGAGTTTTAACTGTCCAATTTTAATCATTTTTCTTCCCCATGGCTCTTCCGGCCAAAATTCCCGATCCAAAGGCAAAATGAAGATTATAGCCTCCACAAATGCCGTCCACATCCAAGACTTCCCCGGCAAAGTATAAATCCGGATTCTTTTTACTTTGAAATTCCGGAATGAAAATTTCCGATAAATTCACCCCTCCTGCCGTACATTGAGCCCTTTGAAAATCTCCGATTCTTTCCGGGTGAAACGGAAAATGCAGGCAAAGGTGACATAATTCCAATATTTTTTGATCCGAAATATCCTGAATTCTTTGCTTTAGGGGAAAGGCTGTCCTTTCATAAAGCACTTGGCTCAGCTTTTCCGGAAATAGTCCCAGAAGAAAGGCGTCTCCCTTCTCCCTTTCCAAAAGCTCTTTTCTTTTAAGAAAATAGTTTTTGGCCTCCTCCTCTTCGAATTTCGGAAGAAAGGACAACTCCAAAGAAAACTTTGCCTTTTCTTGCAAAAGCATATGCACCAGGCGGCTCATTTGAAAAACGATAATGCCGGAAATACCGTAATCCGTGCATTGCAGCTCTCCCTCATCCTGAAAAATTAAGTCCTGCTCCTTATAAAGCCCGGCCCTTACATCGACTCTGACACCAGCCCAAAGCTTTACATAGTCTTCTTTCGTATAGATGGGAACCAAACTGGGAAAGAGATTAGAGACTGTATGACTTAAGCTCTTTGCAATCTCATAGCCCTCACCGGAAGCTCCCAAGGCTTCCATAGCCAGGCCTCCGGTAGCAATTAAAAGCTTACGTCCTTGAAGAGAAAATTCTTTCTCTTCCCATTCTACTTTTTCTTTTTTATTCTTTTCCTTTTTTTTCTTTTTTTCTTTGTTTCCGAAAACAAGAGCAGAATCCGAATCCTTATCCTTCTGTGAAGAAGATTCGACTCCTCCCTTTTGCACAAGCTTTTTCCCTTTTATGAAAAAGCCTTCATGCTCAGTCCAAGAAATTGCTTCAACCCTATGCTGTAGACAGATTTCTACCCCCAAATTATGGAGGGCATTTTCCAGGCATTGCACCATGCTTTTTGCCTGATCCGAATAAGGGTAAACATAGTCTCCCCTAAATTTGGGATAGATTCCCAAAGCCTTGAAATATTCCAGAGAATCTCTGCAATCAAAATATTTTAAAAAGGAAGGAATATATTCCGGATGATTGCTTCTATAGGCATTGGCGTTCATGGAAAGATTGGTATAATTGGCTCTTCCGTTTCCGGTCTGACTTAATTTCTTACCAAGGCAAGATTGTTTTTCCACCAAAAGAACCGACTTTGCACCGGCTCTTTTTGCTTCTATGGCAGCCACCATACCGGCAGCTCCTCCTCCCACAATGATACAATCCTTCATATTGCCCCTATTCTTTTCTATATCC
>CAUSUG010000022.1:0-16538 GCA_963534765.1 uncultured Oribacterium sp. | reverse complement strand
TTTTTACTCCATCTCAATCGTTCCTGGTGGCTTGGAAGTCAGATCATAGAACACCCTGTTCACTCCCTTTACCTCATTCACGATGCGGTTCATTACTCTCTGGAGTACACTGAAGGGGATATCCGCGCATTCTGCGGTCATAAAATCATCGGTAATCACCGCACGGAGAGCCACCGCATAGTCATAGGTACGGAAGTCTCCCATAACCCCCACGGAACGCATATTGGTGAGGGCGGCAAAATACTGGCTGTAGGAACGGGAAAGTCCCGCCTTTTCGATTTCTTCACGGTAAATGAAGTCCGCGTCCTGTACCATGCGAACCTTCTCCGGAGTCACTTCTCCGATGATTCTTACTCCAAGTCCCGGTCCCGGGAAGGGCTGACGATAAACCAAATGCTCCGGAAGGCCAAGCTCCAGTCCCACCTTACGCACCTCGTCCTTAAAGAGTAGGCGCAGAGGCTCTACAATTTCCTTAAAGGAAATGTTCTTGGGAAGGCCACCCACATTGTGGTGGGACTTAATCACTGCACCCTTTCCAAGGCCGGATTCCACCACATCAGCGTAAATGGTTCCCTGGGCAAGGAAGTCCACTGTTCCGATTTTATTTGCCTCACGCTCAAAGATACGGATAAACTGCTCTCCGATAATCTTTCTCTTCTTCTCCGGATCTTCCACCCCGGCTAATTTCTCAAAATACTCTTCTCCCGCATTTACCCGGACGAAGTTCAACTCGAAATCTCCCTTTTCTCCGAAGATTTCCTCCACCTGATCTCCTTCATTTTTCCGAAGAAGGCCGTGGTCTACGAACACGCAGTACAGCTGCTTTCCGATGGCTCTGGAAAGAAGCCCTGCTGCAACGGAGCTGTCCACACCGCCGGAAAGGGCTAAAAGCACCTTGCCGGATCCGATTTTCTTTTTCAAAAGGGAAACCTGCTCCTCTACGAAGGACGCCATTTTCCAGTCTCCGGTACATTTGCAGACGTCATAGAGAAAATGATGAATCATCTTCTGCCCTTCCACGCTATGCTGTACCTCCGGGTGGAACTGCACCGCATAAATCTGTCTCTTGGTGTCTTCCATTCCCGCAACGGGACAATGCTCGGTATGGGCAGTAATTGTAAAGCCCTCGGGCACCTTGGCAATATAGTCGGTGTGGGACATGAAAACGGTGGTTTCCTCCGAAACATCAGAGAAAAGCACGGAGGACTTCTCCACATGGGTTTCCGTCTTTCCATATTCGCTGACAGGGGCGGTGGCCACCTCTCCCCCAAGCTCATAGGCAATCAGCTGCGCTCCGTAGCAGAAGCCGAAAATGGGGATGCCCAGCTCGAAAATTTCCTTTCCGATATGCTGGCTTTCCTCTTTGTACACGGACTGAGGTCCTCCGGTGAAGATAATTCCCTTGGGACTTAATTCTTTAATCTTCTCTATGCCAATGTCGGAACTGTAAACCTCTGCATAAACCCCTTCGTCTCTTACTCTCCGGGCAATCAACTGGTTGTACTGTCCACCAAAATCCAATACGAGAATCCGCTCATGATTCATTTTTCTTTCCCCTTTTCTTCAGTTCGTCCAATGGCAACAAGATAGATAAACCGCCTTTTTTAAAGGCTCACACAATTACTCATTATAGTGCCTAGGAAAAGACTTATGCAAGTCCTTCTTTACCAAGCTTTATAAGTCTACTTTAACAAGTTTTTTTGCTCTGCTTCGACAAGCTTTTTAAGTCTGCATAGTCAAGTTTTCAAGGTCACCTTAATACTTCTTATAAATCCACTTCTTCTCCTAAAGAGAAGGAATATAGGACTCTCCGTTTTACCTTTTTCCCTAAAATCTGCTCCAATGCTTCGCTATATAAGTCGATTTGCTTTTGGTAACGATTCTTTAGCTCTTCCCCGTCTTTCACCCGGTCGGTCTTATAATCCACAAGGATAATGCCATCTTCCTCCATAATAAAGGCATCGATGATACCTTGGAGGATTACCTTTTCAACATTGTCCCCCCAATCCTCCGGAAATAGCTTCTCATACTCCACTTCCTGCATAAAATGCTGTTCCCGATAAAGGGTATTTTCCTTATAGGCCTTGGCAAAAAGCTGTCCTAAGGGAGAATCCAGGAACTTTTTAAGCTTCTCTTGGTTCAGTAAGCCATATTCCTCCGGAGAGAGAAAGTCGGATAATTGGGAAATGTCCTTGGAATAATCATAAAAGGCTAAGGCATGATGATAGCTGTCACCTATTGCAGCACCGATATTTTTTCCCTCTGCTTTCATTTTCTGAATCAGTGGGCTGTCGGGCTTTTCTTTGGCCTGCTGCTTTTCTTCAGCATTAGCATTAGCCTCATCCTTATCCTCTGCACCTTGCTCAAATCCTTCTGCCTTTTCAGAAGCAGATTCCGTACTATCTACTCCTTGCTCCGTACTCTTTATCTTCGAATCAAGTTCTTCTGCTTTATCGTTCTTCTCCTCATCCCATTCCGGTGCAACAGCCTTTCCTTCCTGCCCGGTTTCAGAAAGTGCCTCGCCATGCTCCTCCATAGCCTTCATTTTCAATAAGGAAACGGAGTACTTAGGACTTCTATGGGTACTCTTCTCAAAGGGATAGACATAGGAAAAATGCTCTTCCATAAGCTTTTCCGCCTCTGTCGTTTCCCGTCCTGTTCCCAAAAACTCGTAGAGCTTTTTCTCAAGGGAAATGGCTTCTCCCAGGGCTTTTCCTTCATTTTCCTCCAAATCCTCTTTAGAGAGAAAACGAAGGGCGATTTCTTCGGTCTTGGTACTTTCAAAGAAGCTCCGGGAATAGGCCATTAAAATCCAGGCAAGATAAGAGGTCGCTCCTCGGATATCTTCAAGAGAAAGCCGTTCTTGCACCGGGAATTTCTTGATTAAATCCTCTTCATTTTTACAAACGCCGGTGAGAATGAGCTTTTCCTCTGCTCTGGTCATGGCAACATAAAGCACCCGAAGCTCTTCCCCAAGACTCTCCCGCTCCCCCTTTTCCTTAATGGCGATTTTGTGGAGAGAGGGATACTTTATTCTTGTTTCCAAATCCAAGTAATCCGCGGCAAGCCCCAACTCCGAATCCATCAGCATTTTCGCCTTGGAATCCATCTTATTAAAGGTCTTATGCAGCTGGGAAAGGAAGACCACCTTAAACTGTAGTCCCTTGGAGTGGTGAATGGACATAATCCGAAGCAGGTCGTCCTTTTCCGAGAACACCGTTGCCTCTCCCTGATCCTGCTCCTGCTTTTTCACCTTTTCGATATAGCGGATAAAATGAAATAGGCCGCTGTAGCTTCCCTTTTCAAACTGCTTGGCATCCTCTAGGAGCTGGTCCAGATTGGCCTGCCGTTTCTCTCCCAAGGGCAGTGCCCGCACATAGTTATAGTAATCCGTTTCTTCATAGATCAACGTAAGTAAGGAATGAAGCCGTAAGGAACGGGATAGCCTACGGTAGCGTTCCAGTTTGTTTTGGAAATTCTGCCATTTTTCTTCCAAAGCAGGAGACAATGCCTTTTCTGCCTG
The DNA here is from genome assembly GCA_963534765.1 of uncultured Oribacterium sp. Taxonomy (GTDB): domain Bacteria; phylum Bacillota; class Clostridia; order Lachnospirales; family Lachnospiraceae; genus Oribacterium. Next base: position 13,015 of record CAUSUG010000022.1, on the reverse strand, counting down.
TAAAGATAGATTTACTGCATTGTCCTTACTCTTATCATAGGGCTTTTCGTATAGGCTGCCCTTCGCCAGTACTATCTGCCCAAGCTCCTCGTCCGTAAAGGAAAATAAGGGAGATCGTAGTACTGCGGCCATGGGGATGTCCTGTCTTGGATTGTCAATGATGGCAAGGAAGGATAGAACTGTCTCCACCTCCACCGCAGAAAAATAGCCGGTTTTTAGCTCTGCATAGGCTGGAATCCCTTCCTTTCCGAAGATGTCCACCATTTCTCTGGATACGCTGTGGGGAGAGCGAAGGAGGATGACCATGTCCTTATAAGCATAGCCCTTTTCCAGAAGTTCCCGAACCTTAGCAGCAATCATCTTACATTCCAGCTCTAACTTACTGAGGGATTTTCCCTCTTCTCCTGTGTCCCCCTCTTCCCCTGTAGGGCCAGTTTTTTCTAACTCTAAGAGAAGCAGCTCTGTTTGATCTCGTCTCTGCTTTCCTGTAATGGAATTCTCTTCCTGCTTTGCTTCTTCCGTTCTTAGCTTCCCCAGGAATAGACTATTCTCCAAGTCGTATTCGATTCCCCCGAAGTCTTTTTTCATAATCTTAAAGAACAGGGTATTTACCGCGGAAAGTACTCCTTCATCGGAACGGAAGTTCTTTCGAAGGAAGATCTTGGGATAGCTTTCATCATGGTATTTTTCCAAGAATAGCTCCGGTCTTGCCATTCGGAAGCGATAAATGCTTTGCTTTACATCTCCCACCTGAAAGACATTTGGCTTTCCGAAGCGCTCCTGAGATAGGGCACGAACAATATATTCCTGCACAAGGTTTGAATCCTGATACTCATCCACCAGGATTTCCCGATAGGATTTAGCCAGCTCATCCGCTAAGGCACTATAGAGGACTTCCTTCTCTTTCCCGATTCCTATCTCTTTAGTTCCCTCTTTACCGGCTTTTATCTCATGATTAATTTCCGCCTCAGCATTGATTTCCGCCCCATCCTCGATAGCTTTATCGTCTCCATCTTGATACAAAAGCTTCAACGCAAAATGCTCCAAATCAGAAAAGTCCAGCACTGCCCTTTCTTCCTTTTCCTTTTGATAGCACTCCAAAAAGAGAAGGCAAAGTCGCACAAGCTCCAGGATTCGCTTCTGTCCCTTCTCCTCCACTTCCTCTTCCAGCTCTTTTGGAAGCAGCCTATAGTTCTCCTGCCAGGTCTTTAGAGTCTTCTTTCCTCTTTCCCGAAGGGACTTTACCAATTCTTTTCCCTCCGACTTAGTGCTCTTTAGGCGCCCAAAGTTTAGACTCTCCAATCCTCTAACCAAGTCTTCCAGATTATCCGCATTCGCAAGGGCAAGGCACTGATCCCTTTCTTCTAAAATCCGCTCTTCATACTCTATAGGGCCGTTTGGCTCCCGGCATAGGTCTAGGGCATCTTCATAAAGGAGAGAAAGATTTTTAAGCCTACTCTTCATATCTTCGAAGAGGTCCCTTTCCCATTTTCCCCTACGAGAATGGGAGTCTTCCTCTAATAGCCCCTCCAAATAGGCCTTGGGAAAGGGCATGGCGCTGGCCAGGTTATAAAGCTTTAGAATCAGCTCCTCTATGCCCTTGTCCTTCTTTCCCATGGAGAACTGATCCACAAAGGCCAAGAAGGACTCTTCCTTCTTTTCGTACTCCTCCTCCAAAAGCTCCTCTAAAATATCCGATTGAAGCAGGGACATTTCCCCGGTATCCCCAATCCGAAAATGGGGGTCTATGGAAAGGCCTGCATAATTTTCCTCAATCAGTCGCTTACAAAAGGCGTGGATGGTGCTGATATTTGCCGTAGGGAGCAGGGCGATTTCTCGAAGAATCCGCTTGTCATAGCCCTTTTGCAAATGCTCTTCCAGCCGCTTTTTGATTCTTTCCTTCATTTCCTCCGCCGCAGCCTCGGTAAAGGTCATCAAAACCAAAGAGGAAAGGGAAGCATTTTCCTCTAAAATCAGGGACAGCACGTGTTCCACCAGCACTGCCGTCTTTCCGGAACCTGCCGCCGCAGAGACCAGCAGATTTCCTTCTCTATGGGCGATTACCGCCTTTTGCTCTTCCGTCCACAATGCCATTTTGCTGCCCTTTCTTCTGATACTTTCACCGGCAATACCATCTTACTGCCCTTTTTCCGATACTTCCAATCACAATGCTGTCTTACGACTCTTTCTTCTGATACTTCTCTATCCACTCGTCCCAAATCGCCTCTTCCTCGCCTTTTTCCAGACTTCTATAGGAAAATCCGGGGAGGTCCGGGTCAAAGCCGCAGATGCTGTGATAAGGGCAGTAGCTGCAGGCCGTCTTATCCAGGGTCTCCCGGATAGGGGAAATGGCCTTCTCCCCCTCCAGGATTCTCTTACAGTCCTCTTCCACCCTCTCCCGCACATAGGAAAGCATGGCCAGAATCTTTTCTTCCTTGGCAACAGAGCCCTTTTCTTCTATAGAGCCATTCTTCTCCTTTACCGGAAGCAAAAGGCTGTCTCCCTTCAGCTCCCTATCCATGCGGAAAATAATGTCCTTATCCCCGTTGATTAAGCCCTTCGGTCTTGAAGCCTTCAGCTTTTCCTGAAAAAGTTCTTCCTCGGACTGGCCCTTAAAGCTTAGACTTGGGTTATCCATGGTGAAATAGAAGAGTCCTGCAGGGTGAAGCTTATAGTCCGGATGTCTCTTTTTCTCTTCCTCCAGCAAGATAGAAAGGTAGAGAGGCAGCTGAATTTGCAGTCCTGCCTTTAAAAGATCCAAAGAAAAATCCGTATTTCCGCTCTTATAGTCCAAAACCTTCAGGTAATAATTCTTTTCCTCATCCAGGTAGCTGTCCACCCGGTCCACCCTTCCCCGAAATGACAGGCTATCGTTTTCATAGTTAAAATCCCGCTCCAAAGCTTCCACCTGAAAGTCTCCGCCGGAAAGCTGCCGTTCCAGCGCCCAGAGGATGGTTTTCGCATTTTCCTTAAACTTATGAAGAAAATACTGGTTCCGTCCCCCCTCTAAGAAGGGGGCAAATTCCGGATCCTGCTCACTTTCCGCTATGGCGAAATTAAGATACTCTTGAAAATGCTCAGAAAGTTCCTCTCCCTTGGCCTTTTCTTCCTTTACCTTCTTAAAAAAGCTTTCCACCAGCTTATGGTAGAGCTTTCCCAGATCAAAGGCCTGAATCTCCGCCTCTTTTCTTTCCTGTAAATGCAAGCCGTATCGAAGAAAATGGGAAAAGGCGCATCGGTTTAGCCCGTCCAAACGGCTTACAGAGCCTTTGATTTTTTCTCCGTAAAGCTCCTTGGACAGTTCTTTGCTTAAGGGCAAATGTCGATTCTCCCAAAAGATGGCTTCCAAAAGCTTTTCCAAATCCTTTTTGTACTCTTCCTTTTGCCAGAGGCTATGGAGTAGCTGAAAGGATTCCAGTTGAAAGTAAGGAAGGATCTCTTCTTCCGAACGGAACAGGGCTTCTTTTTTGCAAAGTTTCGGTAATTCCTTGGAAAGACTGGCCTTTGCCTGGGAAAAGCTTTGCATTTCCTGTATTTCCCGTTCCAGCTTTCGAATCTTAAGCTTGGGAAATAGCCGCAAAACTTCCTGCAAGATAGGAGAAATGCCTCCCCTGCCTTTTGGTATTCTTAAGGGATAAGACAGATACAGCTCTTCCTTGGGACTTAGAAAGGCGTGATATAAGTAAAACTCCTGAATATAGCTTTCCTCCCATGCCAAGGGAGATAGGGTGCAGTGCTCCTGCCGTAAAAAGCTCTTTTCTTCCTCGGTAAAGAGGGATTTCTTCTTTGGTGGCAGAGGAATCAGTCCTGCATTTAAGCCTAGGAACAAAAAAGCCTTAGGATTATGGAAACGGGAGCGGGTTAAGTCGCCTACCAGTACCTGATCGTTTGTGGCGGGAATCTGCCGCAATTTTTCCAAGGATAAAGCCATATCGAAAAAGGCGGAAAATTCCTTTTTGTTTACCGGAATTTCTCCCAAGCCCTCCTTCATTTTGGAAAGAAGAAGCTGAATCTGCTTAACACTTCTTTCCAGGCTTTGGGAGAGGGAATCCATGCCCTCATTTTTAAGGAATGTAGCTTCCTCTTCCAGCTTAAAGCGCTCTATAAGCTTTTCCGTAAAGCTTTCCAGGCTTTCTATTCTTTCTTTAAGGCTATGGCTTCCTTCATTTTCCTCTAAGAGGCTGAAGAGGGCTTCTGCTTCTAGTAAGCTTTCCTCTTGAAAAAGGCTTGTAAAGGCGGATTTTCCCTTAAGACCTTGGGCTCTTGCTTCATTTTCCAAGGCATCAATCCTGTCCTCTTCCTCCATACCCCGGTAGGGAAAGGCTCGAAGATAACGAAAGAAGGAGTCGTAAAGCAGGCCCTTCTCCATCACCTCTAAGGCAGAGCGAAGAACCTTACTAAAGGGGGAGTCAAAAAGCTTAATGTCCTCCTCCAAAAAGAGGGGTATGGCGAACTTTCTCCCCTGCTGAAAAAAGGCATCCCGGTACAGCTCCACATCCGGAAGCACCACCCCGATATCCTGATAACGATAGCCCTTTTCCTCCACCAAGTAGCGGATATGGCTGCAGGCCTCCTCCACCTCTTTGGAAATATTGGCGGCTTCGATGACGGAAATGCCATGGGGCACGGAAGGATAGGCTCCCCCGGTATAAGGCTTGCTCTTATCCATGCTTTCCATTGTCAGGCTTTGCTCTTCTTTGCTTCCGTTTTCTTCACTTTCTCCTTGCAAAAATCCCTCTACCAAGGTCTGTAAGGCCGGAATTTGCTCAAATCGGGGAAGTAAAGCGCCATCAGGTCTTTTCTCCCCTGTTCTACTGTCTATTTCATTTAGGGATAGTGGGGGCAGAATTTCCACTCCCAGCTTCTCTCCTCTGCTATAAAGCTCTTTTATCGCTTCTTCTGTAAGATAAAAAAGAGATTCCCGCTTCTTCCCGCTTCCAAGCTCGGAGATATTTTTCCCGGAAAACTCCAGAGAAAAATACAGCTCCCCCGCCCTTTCCATCAAAACCTCTATGCAAAGAAGCTGGATGGGGGTGAAGCCGGTAAAGCCGTCAAAAATCAGGATGCTGTCCTTTAAAGTATTGTCCTTCCAAAGGGCGGAAATTCCCTGATCCGCTAAGCCTTCCTCCGTGATTCTTCCTGTTTTGGAAAGGTAGAGCAGGAACTCTTCGTAAATATAGGCCAGATCCAAAAACTTGGCCTTCGTGATAGACCTTTTGGATTTTTCCGCGCATTTTCGTAAATCCTCAGGGCTTACCTTGTACTGCATACATTCGGAGATCTGGGACTTACATTCCTCCACAAAAGAAAGGCTTTCCGCCTCCCTTTGATAATAGCTTAGCTGCTTTTTCTTCTTTCCCAAAATCAGGCGAAGAATCATCATTTTCCCCATCTCATCTAAGGAAAGGGGGCTCTTTTGATTGGTATTCTCAAAGGCACGGTAATAGAGCCTTTGGAAGCTAAGAACGTCCACATTCAAAATGCCCTTTCCCTGATTTTCGATGTGGGATACGATTCTTTTTTGCATGGCAAGGGTATCCTGCTCCGGCACAAGATAGTAAATCTGCCTATGATAATCCTTCCCGGCCTCCTGCAAAGCCTTTCGAATCAAATATTCCGTTTTTCCGGAACCGCCGGCTCCGAGGATGATTTGCAGCTTGGACATCAAAGCCTCCTTATTGTAGTGCTTTAAAACTAATGCTTTTTATTTTGCTTTTTTGTATATTTAGCTTCCTTCAAATCTATGTTCAGGAAAGGCCTTCAAACATTCTTTCCACAAAGTCTTTGCTATCCTTTAATTTGGGCAAATGAATCTGATTCCCCTCTCCTTCATTTCCCTCTATTAAATAGCCCTCCTTAAGATCCGACTCCAAAAGGCGAATCCAATGCAGGGAGTCTTCGAAAAGCTCCGGATAAAAATAATACAAAAGACTGGTCATATCCCAGTTGTAAAAGCCGGGAATGCCGTAGACTCTATCATTATAATGCATCCAGTCCTTTGCCTTTCCTAAAATATACTGCCCTAAGGAAGATTTTTCCAGTCTACTCTGACATTCCTCATAGGAAAGGAGGAAGGCCAGGCAGGCATTGCCGGTGAGAGTATGGAGGTTCTTTCCGTTCTTAAGCACAAGCTCCGTAGCCTTATAGTCAATGGAGAAGTTTAACTCCTTCATTTCTTTCTTGGCAAAAATCAGGGGCTCTGTAATCCCTCCCATAAAGTAAATGCCTTTCACATAGGAGAAAAACTCTCTGTCCAGCATATAGGCCCCTGCAATATTGGTGGTGGAGCCGGTAACCAATATGTCCACCTCTCCCGGATAACGCTTTACCGTTTCTAAGATTTTTTTGGAGGCTTCATTCTCCCACTGTCCTGGTGCATCCGCCCCGTACCAAAGGGGAAGCTCCTCCCTTCCTCTCTCCTTTAGCATTTTTTTCGTGTTTTCATAGACCACAGCGGTTTTGTTGTTTCCAAAGGAGGAAGATACCCCAAGAAGCTCTATATCCTTTCGTCCTAAAAGATAGAGAAGGCAAAGACCGTCATCAATATCACAGTCCGAAATCCCCATGGTGTTGTCGCAGTCAAAAAGAAGCTTTCTTTTTTCCATCCTACTTTCCTCCTTATCCATCCTACTCTCCCTCCTTATGCAAAAACAAAATCTTTTCTTCCCCTTCTTTAAAGCTAAGGGTAGGGAAGCCCCTTTCCTGAAGCTCCTCTCCCCTTTCGATTAAGCAGCTAAGGACTTGCCCGGCAGAGTTCTTATAGAAGGCACGGAAAAACTCCCCTAAGTATTCTTTTTCGATAAGCTTAAAGGGGCTTAATGCTTCAGATATTCCGCTTACTTCCTCCACTTCATGAATGCTTTCTCCCTGCTTGTCTGCTATCTGCTTTTCCCCTATTTCTTCTGTAAAGCTAAGCTGTCTCTCCCGAAAAAAGAAAGTATAGTTTCCCTCTTCTTTCTCTACCGGAAAGGAAAAGTAGGGACAGGAAAATACGCCATTTTCCACCCTTCCCAAAACACTGTTTCCCTTTCCCATAAATCTTGCCACATATTCATTCACAGGAGCGTAATATAGCTTTTCTCCCTCATCCACTTGGAGAATCTCCCCATCCTTCATAAGGGCAATGCGGTGGGCAAGCCTTAGAGCCTCCTCCTGGTCATGGGTAACCAAGACCACGGTTAGATTTTCTTGTTTCTGAAGCTCTAATAAAAAGTCTCCCATCTCCCTCCGAAGATTAGGGTCCAGGGCGGAGAAGGGCTCATCCAAAAATAAGAGTTTTTCATTCATGGCCAGGGCTCTGGCAATGGCTACTCTTTGCATTTGCCCGCCGGAAAGACTATCAATCCGTCTTTCCGAATAGCTTTCCAGCTGCACAAGCTTTAGAAGCTCCTCCACTCTTTGCTTTCGCTCTGCTTTAGGAACTTTCTGTAATTCCAGAGAAAAACCGACATTTTCCCCTACGTTCAAATGGGGGAAAAGCCTTAAATCCTGAAAGACCACGGAAATTCCCCGCTTATGACTGGGAAGATTTTGAATCTCCTTTCCCTGAAAGAAGATTTTTCCTTTGGCTAGGGGATATAGGCCAAGCATGGCTTTTAGGAGACTGCTTTTTCCACAACCGCTTTCTCCAAGGAGCGCCAATATCTCTCCGGAGCGAACCTCCAGGGAAATATCCTTTAAAATCTTTTTCTTCTCCAGCTCCAGCTCTAAGTTTTCACAAGATAAACGAATTTCCACCCTTAACTCCTTTTACAAAATGCTCTGTACGCCCTCTTCTTACAAAGCTTAACCTTGTCTTTACACTAGTCCAAGCCCCCACTGTTCCAACTTCGCTCTATTCTAACTTCGCTCTGTTCTAACTTCGCTCTGTTAAGACATCACTTTTTTTAGCCTCTTTCCCTCTGTATGCCCTTTTCTAAAAAGTCCAAGAGGAAAAATAATAGAAAGCTGATAGATAGAAAAATCAACCCGTAGGCACTGGCCAGATTCCTTTCTCCGCTTTGAATATAAGGAACCATAATCAGGCTTAAACTTTTCACCTTTCCGCCGCCTAAAATCAAGGTCAAAATATACTGGCTCATGGAAAGGATATAGGACATCATAAAGGCCGGGAAAATGTAGGGATAAAGCAAGGGCAGACTGATCTTCCAAAAGAGTTTTCCCCCTACTGCTCCCATAACCCTAGCCTGTTCTTCATAGAGCTTCATTTTTCTACTCATACCCTCTTGCAAAAAACTGACTGCATAGGGCAAGGCATAAAGGACATGGGCCAAAAACACGGTAATAAATGGATTAAAAATCTTTATTTTCAAAAATAGGATCTGAGCTCCCATGGCAAAAACCGTTGCGGGAATCATAATGGGGAAATTCACCAAAAAAGCAACGAGCCCCTTTCCCTTAAGCCCCTCTTCATTTTGGTACTTGGCTGTACAAAAAGCCACTAATACCGTACAGAGGGAAACCAAAAGGGAAAAAACCATACTGAAAAGCGTATCCTGAAAAAGAGCCTTTCTTTGAAAAAGAATGCTTTTAAAGCTACGAAGAGAAAAGCTTGTGGGGAATAGCTCCGGCCAGGCATAGCGTTCCGTAAAGCTGAAAAGCAACAAAAAGAAAAGGGGCAGAACTAAGCTTAGGAAAAAAAGATTCCGAAATAGAAGATAAAAAATACCGCCAGCCCTTCCTTTATATTTTACAGGATTCATTCTATGCCCTCCTTTCTTTTGACTTTATACAGTTCATGCTGTCTCCTTACTGTGAGCCTTTTTAAATTCATTGCACTCTCCATCCTTTGATCCATTTTAAATTCATCCCACTCTACATCCTTTGAGCTTATTAAATTTATAGCTCGCCCCATTCTTTAGCTCTTCTTTTTCGGTAGGAATTTAAAATAAAAGTAGCTTAAGAACAGAGAAAACAAGAGAATAATCCCGTTATAGGCTAAAGCCACCGGCCGCTGTAAAAAGCCTCTTTGTAGCTCCTGGTAGGATAAAACCGATAAGGCTTTTGGGCTTGTGGCTCCCAGCAAATAGGGTAGGTCAAAGGCTCCGAAGGAGAAGGAGAAAATGATGAAAAAGGCCGCTAAGTACTGCCGTATGGATAGGGGCAGGGTAATTTTCCAAAAGGCCTGAAAGGGAGTTGCCCCAAGGCATCTTGCCGCCTCTCCCGCCTTTTCATCCACCTGATACGCTAGCGGCAGGGAGAAAAACAGGACAAAGGGCAGTTCCTTCCATAGGTAGGAAAGGATAATGCCTATGCCTTTCTCATCATACACCAGAGCCGGAAAGTCTGTTTGGGAAGAAATCCATGAAAAGGAATAGAAAAGCCTTGCCAAAAATCCATTGGAAGAGAGTAAAAAAAGGAAAAATAAGGCTACCAGGCTATGGGGCATCATAATGGCTATTCTGAAAAAAGCTTCCAATCTTTTCCATTTTTCCCCCATTTGCAAAAGAAAGAAGGAAAAGAGAATCGCCAGCGCCAAAGAGAGAAAGGAGGAAAGTAAGGATAAACGGAGAGTATAGAAAATAGAGGGGACAGTATCCCCTCTATGCATGATTTCCTGATAATGCTCTAAGCTTAAGCCCTTTTCCCCTAAAAAGCTTTTGATAAATCCATAGGAAACCCCCAAAAGGAAGATCGTGGACAAAAGCAACTGGGGTAGAATCCACAAATAGGAAATCTTCTTTTTCATCTTATTTTCCGGCCACTTCTTCCTGCCAGATTTCCTCAATGATGGGAACCAGACCGGCAGGCATTTCCGGTAAACGCTTCTCTAAAAGAACGCTCTGCTCTAAAACACCTTCTCCCAAGTCTACCTTGGCAAAGGCATCCTGTACTTCCTTGGAAAGCTTACTGTTATCCAATACAGGAATGGTCTTTAAAGTCTCATAACGGTTTAACTGTACATCCTCGGAAAGCATGGCATTGATGGCAACCTGGGCTGCCGCATTGTGCTTTGCATTCTTGGAAATGGTAATGTAGTTGGTGTTTCCGATGGTTCCCTTATCCCAGATAAAGGTCTGCATATTGTTGGAGAAAGATCCGTCTGCAATGCTGTTGGATACAAGGTAGGCAGAGTAAGTCATACCCATAATCAGCTCTCCGTCAGCCACCATATTTCTCATGGTTGGCTCCTTCTCCGGATAGGTCTTTCCTTCCTTCCAAAGATAGGGATTTAACTCCTTTAAGTAATCCATAGCAGGCTTAACCAGCTCTCTTACCGCTTCCTTATCTTCCTTTACGGTCTGGAAGGGCTCCACGCCTACAATGTCATAAATGACATTTCTAACAAAGGCGGAACCGGTGAAGTCCGGAAGGGCCGGATAAGTAATCTGTCCCGGATGCTCCTTGGCATAAGCCAAAAGCTCCTCAGTGCTCTTAGGGAAATCTCCCTTGCTCTTATCTCCGTAGAAAACCATCTGGGCCTTTCCGTAAGGAGCTTCAAAGCCCTCGATAGGATACGCAAAGTCCTTGTTGGTCTCCGGATCCTCCTGACTTACCAAGTTGTTAAAGTTGGGAAGATTCTGTGTAAAGGGTCCATAGAGGAAATCACTTTCCTTTGCTGTTTTAAAGTTCTCTCCGTTAATCCAAATCATGTCGATGTCAGACTCTTTGGCTCCCGCTTCCTTCTCTGCGGAAAGCTGGGCTAAAATATCCTCGATTCCCATGGGAACACGATTCAAAGTAATATCATAGTTTTTCTTTAAATACTCTGCATAGTAGCCGTCTAACCACTGATTTAGGCGGTCATCTCCGCCCCAGCCGTAGAAATTTACGGTCTGTCCCTTGGCTTCCGCTACCAGTGCATCAAAGTCAGCTGAACCTTCCGCCTTTGCTTCCTCCGTAGTCTTAGATTCTTCCGCTACAGAGCTTTCTGCATTTGTTCCTGCTGCATTTGCTCCTGCCCCGCTTGTCTCAGTTGCTGCCTTCTGACCGCCACAAGCCAGAAGCGCCATACTCATGGACAGCGCCAGTGCTAAAAATCTTTTTTTCATAGCTTTCTCCTTTTTATCCTTACTATTCCAATGGCTTTATGGCAAAATGCTTTTTCCATTTTTCTATACTGCTATTCTCATCCATCATCTACTCCGGTCGCCTTACATAGGACTGTGCTTTATGGACTGTTCTTTATGAGCTGTTTTTTATGAACTGTTCTTTATGAACTGCTCTTTATAGACTGTTCTTTATGGCGTTTCCTCTGTCTTTACAGTCTCCTCTTTTGCCTGTTCTTTCTTTTTAGAACGCTCCTCATAAAGCTGTTTTCCAAGGGCAATCATAAAGCCAAGGGCAAACAAAATCATAAGTCCGGTAACCAGCCATTTGGCTCCTCCGGTTAAAAAGCCGCCCACATAGGAATAGACTAAGGTTGCCGGAGTCTGCCCTACTCCTGTTGCAATAAAAAAGCCCCAGAAGGACATTCCGCTCAGTCCTGCCGCATAGCTCACGATGTCAAAGGAGACAAATGGCAGAAGTCTTGCAATCAGGATACTTTGCTTACCATGCCGTTTAAAAAAGGCATCAATCTGGTTTAAGGCACCCTTGGAGCTAAGCTTCTCCACGAACTCTCTTCCGAAGGCTCTGGCAATAAAAAAGCTTAAGGCTGCTCCTGTCATGGCACTGGACCAGGAAAGTAAAGCCCCCTTCCAAAAGCCGAAAAGTGCAGCATTGGCAAAGGTAATCAAAAAGGCGGGCAGTGGCGCAATGATGGACTGCAATACCATTAAAAGAAAGGAAATGACCGCTGCATAGGCCCCATAGGAAGCCACAAATTCCTTTAGCTTTTGAAAGTCTCCCGTGGCAAAGACACGGAAGACTTCCTGTATAAAGCTTTGAAATGGGCTATAAAGAAAATAAGCTCCTATAAGAACAAGTCCAAGGACTATGATGAAAATTCTTTCTTTCAGAAAGGATTTTTTCTCCATTACTTATCTCCCTTAGAAAAATCATAGGTGATTTCCTTGGTTCCGTCCAAGCAGTTCCAAACATTGGTATATCCCTTGCTTGCGATATACTCGGCAGCCTTTGCGGAACGGTTTCCGGAATAGCAATGGGTAATGATTAAGGCATTCTTATCATCCGGAAGAATAGCATCAATAGTCTTGGGATCATCCGCATTGACATTGACAGCGGTAGCAAAATGCTCCTTTTCGAAGTCCTTGGCTTCTCTTGCATCTACCACCAAGGCATCCTTGGCCTTCTCCATCAGCTCAGCACCTCTGATATTTCCAAAGGTGGTTAAGTCGTAGGAATGCTTCTTCACGCCCTCTGCGTTATAAACCTTGGTAAAACCGTCATTTACCAGAATTTCCGCAGCTTCTCCGGACATCTTTCCGGAATTGCAATACAGAACAACATCCTTATCCTTCCAATCTTCAATCTTTGATACTTCATCCTTAAAGGTATCCAGAGGCATGTTGAGGGCAAATTTGATATGGCCCTTGGCATAGTCTTCAGCGCTACGAACATCGATAACCAGATACTTTTCCTTCTCGTCCTTATCTGAAACAATTTTAGCCAGGGCATCCCCCTTCATCTCCTTAACTTCAGCCTTCTCTGTAGCAGCAGCTGTTGTTTCCCCAGCAGCCTTGCTCTCTCCTGCCGCTTCACTTCCTGCTACGGTAGTTTCCTGCTTTGCGGCAGTCTCCGTCTTGCTTCCCTGTCCGCAGGCGGAAAGAGAAAGGGCAAATAACACTACGCCTAATCCAAATAAGTTCTTCTTCATTACTTTGCCTCCTCAAAATGTGTAATTGTCTGTGATTCCCGGTGTTTTCCTATCTTTTCTTATTTTTGCACAAAAAATAAAGTGCTATGCTCCGGTAAACAGAGCTTGCTCCGGTATTTTTCATAAAAAACAGTGAAAATGGAAAGCCACTCGGGGATTTTCTTAGCCATTTTATCATAGATATACAAAATTTTATATTGTAATTTCTGATAGCTTAATCTTAGTTATTTTATAACTCTATATCGTAAAGCCCAAAATGAATTGTAAAACCGGATTGTTTTCTTCTTCCATTTTCGT
>CAUSUG010000021.1:0-16566 GCA_963534765.1 uncultured Oribacterium sp. | reverse complement strand
GCGAGAGCGTGCCCCAAATTTAGACCTATATTGCTTAGAAAACTATTTTGATTTTTTACAGCCCCTTCTTCCTCTTATGCTTTATTAGCACAACCGAATAACTCAATCTTTGCCTTACATTCTTCAATGATTGCATCTGCACCCGGCTTTAAGAGCTTTCTCGGGTCAAATCCCTTACTCTTCTGATCGGAACCTGCTTCAATATATTTTCTGGTAGCTGCAGCAAATACAAGCTGAAGCTCTGTATTTACATTAATCTTTGCAACACCCAGAGAAATTGCCTTCTGAATCATATCCTTAGGAATTCCGGAACCGCCATGAAGTACCAATGGCATCTTCTCTCCGATTTGCTCCTTGATTGCTGCCAGGGTATCGAAGGAAAGTCCCTTCCAATCAGGTGGATAAACACCGTGGATATTTCCGATGCCTGCAGCCAGGAAGTCGATGCCTAAATCTGCAATCTTCTTACATTCAGCAGGATCTGCACACTCTCCCATACCTACAACACCGTCTTCTTCTCCGCCGATGGAACCTACCTCAGCCTCAATGGAAAGACCTGCCTTATGGGCAGCCGCTACCAATTCCTTGGTCTTTTCAACATTTTCCTCAATATTGAAATGAGAACCGTCGAACATGATGGAAGTAAAGCCTGCATTGATGCAGGAATAGCATCCGTCATAGGAGCCGTGATCCAAATGCAGAGCTACCGGAACGGTAATACCAAGGCTCTTGTCCATAGCCTTAACCATTGCGGCTACCGTTTCAAAACCGGTCATGTACTTTCCTGCACCCTCGGAAACACCAAGGATTACGGGAGACTTGGTCTCTTCGCAAGCCAGGAGAATGGACTTTGTCCACTCCAGGTTATTGATATTAAACTGAGGAACGGCGTAATGGGAAGCCAGCGCTTTATCCAACATTTCCTTTGCATTAACTAACATATTAATCCTCCTTTTTAGAAAAGAATATTCATTATCATAAATCTCACCCTAAACTACGGGGAGAGTGTAACACATTTTTAAAACCTAGGAAAGCAAGAAATGAGAAACCGTTGCCTCCATATCCTCTACAGAACATACGGTACTGTGGCGAATTTCTCCCTCCTCCACTTCCTTTACCGGGGCAGGGATAGGCTCCTTCCAGAGCTTTTCCAAAGCTTCGATTCCTTCAAATACATCCTTTGGCACAGGCTCCTTTAAGGCCTTTAAAACAGTCTGGGAAAATTTATAGGGACTTGCGGTGGAAACAACAAGGCATTTGTCCCGTCTTCCCTGCTCGTAGGCATAGTGATCAGCCACCACCTTAGCCACTGCGGTATGGGGATCCAGAACATAGCCCGTTTCCTTATAGGTCTGGAAAATGCTTTGACTGCCCTCCGCTTCCTTTCCGTAGCCGCTGTAAAAGTCCTTAAGCTCCTTCTCCATAGCCTCTGAAATCCGGTATTTTCCTTTTTCCTTTAGCTCTTCCATCAGCTTCTTGCATTCCTCGGCATTTTCTCCGGCAAAATACAGGAGTCTTTCCAGGTTGGAGGAAATCAAAATATCCATGGAAGGGGAGGTGGTAACATGGAAGGGACGGTTCTTATCGTAAATTCCGGTGCGGAAAAAGTCGGTTAAAACCTTATTGTCATTGGAAGCACAGAGAAGCTTGCCTAAAGGAAGTCCCATACGCTTTGCACAATAAGCCGCCAAAATATTTCCGAAATTTCCGGTAGGTACGGAAACGTTCAAGCTCTCTCCGGCCTTCAGCTCTCCGCTTTTCAGCAAACGGCAGTAGGCATATACATAATAAACAATCTGGGGAACCAGACGACCGATATTAATGGAGTTTGCGGAAGAAAGTCTATAGCCCTTATCCAGCAGTTTCTCCTGATAGGCTTTATCGGAGAAAATCTTCTTTACACCGCTTTGAGCATCATCAAAGTTTCCGAGAATGGCCGCCACATGGGTGTTCTGTCCCTTCTGAGCCCGCATCTGCCGCTCCTGGAAGGGAGAAACTCCGTCCTTCGGATAGAAGACAATAATCTCACAGCCCTCCACATCACAAAAGCCTTCCATGGCAGCCTTTCCGGTATCTCCGGAGGTGGCGGTGAGAATCACAATCTTCTCCTGAATCTGATTCTTTTTACAGCTTACCTTCATAAGGTAAGGAAGAATGGACAGTGCCATATCCTTGAAGGCCAGGGTTCTTCCGTGGAAGAGCTCCAGATAGTAGCTGTCTCCCTTTTTTACCACAGGGGCAATTTCTTTTGTGGAAAACTTATCATCATAGGCTGAATTAATGCAGTAGCGTAATTCCTCCTCCGTGAAATCCGTAAGATAAAGCTTCATGATTTCGTAAGCCAGATCCTGATAGGATAAGTTTGCATAGTCTTCTAAAGATTTCTCCAGCTTCGGCATTTCCTTTGGTACAAAAAGTCCCCCGTCCTTTGCCAGTCCCTGCACAATGGCTAAAGAGGGACTTACATTTTCTTCTCCTCCGCGTGTGGATTGATAAACCATTTTTTCTCCTTTACTACTCATTCTGCAATAAGCTTTCAATCTTTGTCTTCATCAGATCAAAGGCAACATCATTCATTCCGGAATTCATTACGATATCCGCCTTGGCTCTGGTAGGCTCCACATAAAGATAATGCATAGGCTTAACCGTGTTTAAATACTGTTCGGAAATATCCTCCACCTGACGGCCTCTTTCCTTCACATCCCGAATAATTCGCCTAATAATTCTTTCGTCCGCATCCGCTTCCACATAAATCTTAATATCAAAAAGGGAACGTAACTCCGGATTCTCCAGCACCAAGATACCCTCCACCAGGATAATTCTCTTCGGTTCTACCACAAAGCACTGATCGGTTCTGTTATGGGTGCTGAAATCATAGGTGGGAGAGGAAATGCTTTCTCCCCTTCTTAAAGCCTTCAAATGCTTAATCAAAAGATCCGTTTCAAAGGCATCCGGATGGTCATAATTGGCCTTTTGCCGTATAGCGAAGGGCACTCCGTCATTGGACTTATAATAATTGTCGTGGTAGAGAACTGCCACTTCATCCGGAAAGCATTCTTTGATTCTCTTGGTAAAAGTGGATTTTCCCGAACCGGAACCTCCCGCAATACCGATCATTACCGTTGAAAACATAGTTTCCCCTCTTCCTTTTAAACTTCCTACAGAATATCCTAGTTCAATTTGTTTGTAAACCTCTTAGATATTTTTTCCCTATCCCTAAAAAGCTCAAGCTGAAAAGGATAAAAAACAGAAATGCCAGTATCAAACCGTAGAAAAAATATCCCTTGGTTTTACACCAGTAAAGTTCGTAGAAAACAAACAAAAAGCTGATAAATTCCAGTACATAGCTCAGTGCCGTAGAATAAGCCGTATTCTTTCCCAGGCAACTGCAAAAGATACCGAGAGCCGTGCAATACAGGGCGGAAAAAATATAAAAGAAAAAATACAAAAGCACTAAACTGCCGGAAATTCCTCCATAAATATATAGAGTCGCCAAAAAGGGGACGGTGGAGGACAGCAGCGTCAGATGGGTGGACATATAGGCTATGAGCTTTCCCTGTAGTATGGTCTTTTCCGTACAATCCGTACACAAAAGCAGGGCCAAGTTATTTTGCTCTCTTTCCTGGGTAATGCTGGAAGCGCTTAGGGCGGGAGCCAAAAGCAGAAGAAAAACGAAAAGACCGCCGCCTACATAATAATAAAAGCGGTTAAACATGGCGTAACGAATTTCTCCCGTCTGCTGTGCGTTTAGAGAAATATAATAGAGATTTCCGAATAAAAGCACAAAGAGCAAAAGATTGGTAAAGAAAATCAGCATAGGAAGAAACAAACTTCGGTTTCCCAGCAAACTGTCCTTACTCCATATCGGATTCTCTTTCATAGGACAAAAGACTCCTTTCCTCTTGAGATTTTTGAAACAATACGCCCTCGATACTTCCCTGTTCTCTATAGAAGGAATAAAGCTTAATTCCGCTTTCTACTATATTTTGTAAAAGCTCGGCCTCTTCCTCCCGGCTTCCCGAAAAGCCAACCCGGATTTCATTTTCCCGAAGGCTGATAGACTTGACCTTGGGCTCATTTTTCAAAGCCTGCATAAGTCCTGTACTCTTCCCCTGCACTTGTATAATAATAGGGTTTTGCATGCTGAGCTCCCTAGTAATCTGTGACACGGATCCGCTCCGAATCATTTTCCCCTGATGCAAAAAGCCCAGATGGGTGCAAAAGTCCGACACCTCTCCCAAGGAGGAGCCTGTCATGAAAATGCTTTTTCCCTGACTTTGATAATCCAACAGCATGGTTTTGATTTCTTCCAGTGTTCTTGGGTCCAATCCAGCCAAAGCTTCATCAATAATCAGGATTTTGGGGTCGTGCAGAATGGCTCGAACGAAGGAAAGCTTCTGTAAGGCTGCCTTGGGCAAAAGCTCCATGGCACTGTCCTCCCAGGCCAGAAGACCGGACATTTCCAGAAGCAGTCGAATTCTTCCTCGAATACGGCTTTCCTCCATAGAGTAACAGGAGGCAAAAAACGCAAGGTATTCTCCCACCCGCATCTGGGGATAAACTCCCGGAATATTGGGCACATAGCCCAGCCTTCGCTTAAGTCTCCGCAGTCCTGAGCCTGCCTCCATATCATCAATAAAAATATGACCGCTATCCAAGGGATAAAGCCCCATTAGAAGATTCACAAGAGTGGATTTCCCGGTATCCGGAAGTCCCAGCAGGCCAAAAATCTGATCATCGGAAACCTCCAAGGAGAAGTCTTCAATCACCTTGATGCCGCCATAGCTTTTTTTTACATTTTGGAATTGAATCATGCTTCCTCCTTTGCCACAACATAAATCTGAGGCAGGTACTGCCTGATTTGAGGAGAAACATTGCTTTCCTTCGGTACAAAGCGGATATTCAGCTCCTTCTTCTCGCTTAAATAGGGAGTGAGCTTCTCTCCTTCCAGGGTTCCGTCCTTGGAAGGAAGCAGGTCATAGCCTCCTGTCTGATAATTGTAAAGAGCCATATTTCCCTGAAAATTCTGCAAGAGCTTTCCATCCTCCAGCTCTATCTTTTCAAAACGGATACCTTCAATATTCTGCTCCTCTCCCAGGGGGTAATGAATTTCCAGGGGAATCATAGGATTCATGGTATTGGTCTGTAAATCGTATTCTCCGCTGGACACCACAGGGTCTCTGGAAAGGGCACAATACTCTATGCTGTCTCCTTCCTTCCGATCCAAAGCCACAGACTGGGTAAGAATATGTACACCGTATTTTTCGATATTTTTTTCTGCCGTAAAGCCCAACTGCTCCTCCCGGATAAAGCCGAAGAATCGGGCATCGGAAAAATAGCCGTGCAACCTTTCACTTAAAATATACCGAAGAAAGTTCTTTCCGTTTCCGCTACTGATTAGATTACTGCTGTACTCATAATCTCCCACAGGTATGGCTATGCTCTCCAAGGTAGACAGGTCTATTTCCGCCCCGCTCTCCCATTTTCCACACTTCACCATTCTGCCGAAAAGATAAAAAAAGCTGTCATAGAAGGTGTATTCCGTGGTATTTTTCAGTTTTCCGCTAATCTTTCCCTGATAATAATGGATGATGCCCTGAATATCTCCCTTGGCATTGGCGGATTTTTTATTGATATTAAAATAATGAGGGGCAAAGGCATCACTCTTGATGATATGAATCAGAGACTCCTCTCTATCTCTACGAATATCCATCCGATGCAAATCTTCCTTTTGCAAAAGTTCGGTAAGATCTCCGGTAAAATCCATTCCCTTTACAATGGGATTCACGGTATATTCGGGCTTTACGGAAAGACTGATATTGTTTTCATTGGGAGAACGCAAATTTATGTAGTTCTGTTCCTCCACCGTATTTTCCGTAATTTGCGAAAGCTTCAGGTAAGAAAGAAAGCTTCCGTTAAAACGGGTTCCCATCCCCAGGGACCAGACAATTACACCCAAAAAGAGGGAAAACAGCAGAATACTCAAACGATAGTATTTTAAATTTCCCTGAGAACGCATCAGAAGATAAAGCCCCGGTCCCAGAAAAATCAGGCTGGGAAAGAGAATGGCAAAATATAAGGCCAGGGAGGGGAGCTTACTTAAATCGGAAAGATTCATCAGCTCCTCTAAATCCCAGTACTGCTTTAAGCTTTTCTCCGATGCGGATATGGACAGGTTGTCCAAACGGTTTTGCCCATAGAGGGCAAGAAGCAGTCTGCCTACATAGGAGCTGTCTTCCGTGGCATAGCGCTCCACTTCGGATAAGTCATAGCCTAAAACAGCCAATAAGCCGTTCCCCTTGGGAAGCACGGAAAGGTAGGGCTGATTTTCTGAAAAAAGCCCCTCTCTTCCTCCTCTAAAATGTACGGGAGAGCTGAAAACCGATACGGTACTCTCTTGGGCCAAGTCCCCCTCTGTACCAAGATGCAGAGGTCTTTCCCGAAAATCCAATTCCTTTTCCAGTAAGGCGGAATAATTGTCCCCTAAGGTTTCTCTTCCTCTTGTCCCGGAAAGAGAAAATAAAACCACCCCACCCTGTTCAATATAGGAATTGATGAAATTTTCCTGTTCCTTGGACAAGGCGGAAAAGGAAATATCCCGAATAATCAATAAATCCAAAAGAGAAAGCACCGACTCTTCCTTGGGAAAGGACTCCGGTTGAAATGCAAAAGTTCTGCTTTCCAGAAGTCCGTTATTGATTCTGGCATTGTGCAGATAACCGATTCCCTCTCCCTTTTCGGAAAGAATTCCCACAAAAAGCTCCGCATCGGTTCCCGAAATATCCAAGCCCACTCTTTGGCTGTTGATTTGCTCTCCCCGCTTATTCTCAATGCTGATAAGCATCTGATTCACACCGGTGGGAAGACTCAGGTTCTTTACCAGCTCTTTTTTATTGTTGCCTTCCACCACAATTGGGTAGGAATATTCCACGATACTCTGGTTGGATTCCGCAAATAAAACCTTTAAGTTACCGGAAAAAACCTGTTCCTCCGTATTTTCCACTGTAAGAAAAAGGGGCAGACTTCTCCCGGACTTCGCCGTATTTTGTATTCCGTACTGGTAGCTTAAATTCAGATTTTCCGCTCTTCCCTCTTTTCCCATGAGGAAAAGGAAGAAGAGAAATACAAAAATCAACGCCTTCTTTCCCATCTCTCCCTACTTTCTGTCTTTCTTGCGATTCTTCTTTTCCGGCCTTCTCTCAGGCTTTTTCTCTACTCTTCTTTCAGACCTGCCCTCATTTTTCTTCTCTCCGCTCTCAGTTCCTTTACTGTTTCTTTCTTCCCGGGCAGGTCTCTCCGCAAAGCTCTTTCCTTCCTCCGTATATTTCAGGGGAAGGGTCACGTTAAAACGGGTTCCTCCCATATCCGACTGCACCGTAATATTTCCATGATGCATGTCTACGATATTCTTTACAATGGCAAGTCCCAAGCCGGTTCCTCCCGTGCTTAGGGAACGGGAATGCTCCACCCGGTAGAATTTATCAAAAATCAACGGCAGTTCCTTTTCCGGAATCACATAGCCGAAGTTTAAGACCTGCACCATCACCTCTTCCTTTTCCTTACGAAGACGAATCAGAACTCGCTTTCCTTCCGCCCCGTATTTGATGGCATTGCTGATTAAGTTATCAAAAAGTCTGGCCAAAAGATCCCCATCTCCTTCGATAAAAAGCGATTTCACATTGGCGGAAAAGTCATAGGAGAGATTGTTCTTCTCAAAATTCGGATAGCTTTCCTCCATCAGCTGGGACAAAAGTTGGACCAAATCCAGGGTGCTGATATTCATGTTCAGCTTACCGTAGGATAATTTTGTAAAGCCAAAAAGCTCTTCGATTAGTTTTTGTAAACGGAGAGCTTTGTTATATACGATTTCAATATAATGTTTTTTCATTTCCTCCGGAACCATCTGGCTGTTTCGAAGCAAGTCCAGATAGCCCAAAATAGAGGTGAGTGGGGTTCTTAAATCATGGGCAATATTGGTAATCAGGTCTGTTTTAGACTGTTCGTTTTCCCTCTCCCGTTCAATATGGGAGGACAGCTCCTCTTCCATAAGACGAATGCTTTCCGCAATATGCGCCAGCTCTCCTTCTCCGGAAATGGCAATATCCGTATGAAAATCTCCGGCGGAAATCTGCTTCACACCCTGGGCCAGAGTCTCAATATCTCTTGCCGTTTTTCTTTGCAGAAAGAGGAAAATGATGGTAAAAATCAAAATCCCCACCAGCACAAAAAGCAAAATACTGACGGTGCTGACAAAGGCAAAGCGTTGTACAAGGGGATTGTCATTTCCGATTTGCACCAGATAATTGGTGTAGGAGCCGATATTTAAAACCAAAAAACATTCGATAACCGCTGTAAAAAGGGCGGAAATTCCCACATGAACCAACAGTTGCATGAAATAGCCCCGACCGAAATGGTGGGGTAAACTCGTCTTCTTCAACGCCAAGACCCCTACTTTTCAATCTTATAGCCAACGCCCCAAACGGTGGTGATAATCTTGTCCTCTCTCTGATCCTCTTTCATCTTTCCTCTCAGACGACGGATGTGTACCATAACCGTATTGTTGGCCTCATACACCTTTTCATTCCAAACCTTTTCAAAAATCTCATCGGTGGAGAAAACTTTTCCGGGATGAGATGCCAAAAGGAAGAGAATATCGAACTCGATGGGGGTAAGCTTAATGTCCTCATCGTCAATCAATACCTTATGATTGTCCTTATTAATCAGCATATTCCGAATGTGAATCTCATTATTCACATAATTGGGACCTGCATTGGGATTTAACTGGGTATAGCGTCTTAACTGAGACTTTACCCTGGCAGTAAGCTCTAAAGGATTAAAGGGCTTAGTCACATAGTCATCCGCCCCGCCGGTTAAGCCTACAATCTTGTCCAGATCCTCGGACTTTGCAGACAGCATAATCACGGGAATATTGGAGCTTTCCCGAATCTTACGGCACATCTCCAGTCCGTTCATTCCCGGCATCATTACATCCAAAAGCACCAGATGAATCTCTTCCTGAGACAAAATCTGTAAGCCTTCCTCCGCATTATATGCCTTAAAAACCTTATATCCGTCAGACACCAAGTAAATTTCCACTAACTCGGCAATCTCTTTCTCATCGTCTACTACCAATATATTAATTTGCTGCATACTACCTCCTTAGCACAATATGTCATAGTGTACTGGATATTTGCGAAAAAAGAAAGATTATCTACTTTCTAAGTTCTTGCATTTTCGTTCCGAAAAACTTAATTTTTATCTTTTGAACTCTTTAGAAGGATAATTTCCTAAAACTCTAAAATCAACGCCCTCTTCCTGTAGACAGGTCAGGGCATTCAACACTTCCTTTTGCTCTAAATTTCCAAGAAAATCCACATAGAAGCAATAAGAAAACTCTCCGTCCCCCACCGGTCTTGACTGAATCATGGTAAGGGTCAGTCCGTTAAACAAAAAGTTCCCTAAGATATGGTACAGACTTCCCACTGCATGGGGAAGAGAAAAGGAGATACTGAGCTTCCCGGCATCCTTTGAAAACACCGCTTCTTTTCCTAAAATGAAGAAGCGGGTAGTGTTCTCTTTTTTACTAAGATTTTCCTCTAAAATCGAAAGACCGTACTCTAAGGCTGCTTCCCTGCTGCATAGAACTCCGGCCCCCTCTTCCCCTGTCTCCATAAGATTCTTCGCGGCAATCGCTGTATTTAAACTGGGAATTCCCTGTATCTCCGGATGCTTCTGAAAAAAGTCTGCACACTGGGACAGGGCCTGGGGATGGGAATAGACTCTTTTGATGTCGGAGAAAGACTGCCCAGGAAGTGTTGCCAGGCAATGGGAGACCGGAAATTCGATTTCCTGCACCACATAAAGCTTAGGATGCTTTGCCAGAAGGTCAAAATTGTCCTGTACCATACCATAGGTGGAGTTCTCCATGGGCAGAATGGCATAGTCCGCCCTTCCTTCTTCCAATGCCGAAAGCACCTCCTGAAAATGCGTACAGGCTATCATATTTTCCTTTTGGAAAAAAATTCTTCCCGCAAGATAGGAGTAGGCTCCCTCCGCGCCCTGATACACCAGGCTTTTCCCGGAAAAAGGAAGACGATCCAGCTTTTGAAAACCGGAGGAAAATCCTCTTCCTCTTTCCAAAAGCATACCGATTTGCTTTCTTCTGGACATGCTCATCATTTCCTGAAAAAGCTCGGTAATGGATTCCTGTAGCTTCGGATCCTCCACGTAGCTTCTTGCCACCTGCAGCTTTTCTTTTTCCCTCTTACTGTCCAGAACGGCCTTTCCGGTATCCAGCTTGAATCTGGCCACATCCTCCACAAGACCCATTCGTTTTTCGAAAAGATGAACAATCTCCCGATCCAATATATCCAATTCCTTTCGAATCTCCAAAAGGTCCATACACCCTTCCTCCTCTTTATTCCGTAGCTTTCGTCTTGTGATATTCGGAACTGTTCTACTATTCCGATTATACTATTCCGTTTTTACTGCTCCTCTTTACTGTTCCGTTTTTACTGATCCTTCTTCACAGTTCCGTCTTTACTGTTCCGGCTATACCCTTCCGGAAAGCTCCTTGGCTTCCTTCTCTTTCAGCTCCGCAAGCATCTCCCGAATCCGCTCCTTGGTATACTCCGAAATATTCTTTCTGTCCTCTTCAGAAAGCTCTGATAAATCTATAGGCTTTCCGAATTGCACATAGACCTTGGCGCTGTGCAGTCTGGGAAAATCCTCTTCCATAATCCTTCTGGTATTAATCATGGCCACCGGAACAATCTTGCAGCCGCTCTTTTCCGCAATCTTAAAGGAGCCTGCCTTAAACTCTCCCAGCTCCAGCTCAGACTCTCCCTTGGTTCTGGTTCCTTCCGGGTAGATCCACATGGAAATGCCTGCCTTCACCTGCTTTATAGCCTCAATAATCACTTGAAGATTTTGCTTTAAGTTTTCCCGGTCCAAAAAGAGACAATGCAGCTCTCTCATCCATAATTCAATGTTGGGGATTTTTGCAATTTCCTTCTTGGAAATAAAGCCGGTGGGACGGGGCAAAATGCTGTAAGCCACCACAATATCAAAGTAAGAGCGATGATTTCCGATAAACAGTACCGCTTCCTTCTCCGGAATCTGATCTAAGCCATCCACGGAAAGCTCCACCTTACAGATTTTTAAAATCTGCCGTAATTTCCCTCCCACAATAGAGAGGACTAAAGCATCCCGCTTTTCACCCTTTTCCATCTTTCGGATAGAAAAAAGACGCAGGCTGCCAAAGCTTAGGAAAACAGCCAAAACCAATACTACCAAAATCATTGAAAGCATAAACTCTCCTTTTTTCTAAAAAGACTTTGTGCTCCCCTTACAGGAACAGACCGTAAAAAATAAGTTTCGTTACAAACTTTACAGCACATCGGAAAAATGAGGCCGTAAAGAACGGAAAAATCTTAGAGAAAATAAAAACAAAACCGTGGTCACTCCCCAAAAATACAGGCTTAAGCCCGGTCTTTCAAAGAACCAGTGTCCGGTAAGCATGGAATCCCTGTAGCCTGCCACAATATAGTACATGGGGTTTATCTTTAAAATCCACTTAACAATGGGAGCCTTCCCGGTAAATAGTGTCTCATCGTACATTATCGGAGTCATCCAGATTCCGAACTGCAAGACAATTCCCACAATCTGCTGCATGTCCTTAAAGAAGACGGAAACTGCAGAGGTAAAGAAGGATAAAGCCAAGGCGTAAAAAGCCGTGGCAAAGGAATAAAAGAATACCTGCGGCCAGGTAATCAAAATCGGCTCTCTGCTAAACAGAGCAAACAAAAACATCACCAGTAGGAAGAAAAGATGCACCAGGGAACAGCTGATTAACTTAATAATCGGCAAGAGCTCAATAGGGAAAACCACCTTTTTTACCAGATACTGATATTCCTGTAAGATTCCCGTATTCATATTCATCACTTCCGAAAAGAAGAACCAGGGCACCATTCCGGGAATCAACCAGGTGGTATAGGAAACATTGGGCACCGGAGGGCTGGATTTAAAGCCGTAGGGTCCAAAGATAAAAGCATAAATCGCAATGGTCACCAAGGGCTGAATCAACATCCAAACCGCTCCGAAATAAGAGCCTACAAAGCGCTTCCGAAAGTCCGCAAAGGCCAGGCTCATAATCATTTTTCTTTTTTCTTTACAAATCCTGATAAGGGTCAAAAATCCCCGCATGCTATTCCCTTTCCGTTTATCTCGAATACACCAAAGGAAGGATAATATGCTTCCTCCGGAATACTCGGTATCCATCAAAGTTCGAGTTTAGTGTAAAAACAAACTGATATAAGTGTATAAAAGAAATGAAAGATTCGCAAGAATCTGGAAGAAAAGGACGAAAGAAACGATCCACTCTCCCTGCTTTCCCACTTTTTTGCTTGGCATAAAGCAAAGAATAAAGAAAGGCAATACCGGCAAAAAGTATCTTCCCTGTACCCCTAAGACATAGTCCGTACGCTTTGGTGTATAAGCAAAAAGCATGGAAGACAAAATCAAAACGATTAATCCCAAAGGAATCAGGAAAAGAATGATTCTTTGTAAAATATGAAGCTTCTTCCCCCGCATTTCCTCCCGTTCTCCAAAAATTCCTGCCAGGAAGGGGCAAATGCTGAAAAGCACCACCAAGGGAAGCGGAAATGACAGACGATTGTCAAACTGCCCCAAAGGACGGCCAATCAGTGTATACCAGTACTCCTTGCCCTTGATAAAAAAGGTATTTCTCAGAATCTTTAAATACACATCCGGCTGTGCCAGAATTTCTCTTCGGTTATAGGTTTCCATTCCCCCGTCCTGTCCTACAATATTGGAAAGATTCACCGTATCCTCCTGAGGACGGACATAACGGCTAAAGGCATCCAGATTCACCATCAGTAAGGGGAGAACGATGGATAAGCCTATGGCAAAAATACCGATAAAATACAGCCATGGGGAGGAAAAGCGTTTAAAGGAAACCATAACGCAAAGCAAAAACAGAAGGGAATACACCATCTTACAGGGGGAAAGTGCTATGGCAATCAGACAAATCCATAGGATTTCCTTAAGTCCCAGCTTTTCCTCGCGAAACTGGTATTGGAATACCAAGGATAAAAGAAGAAAGCTTAAGGCCAGGATATAGGCGTCATAGGACAGGGAAGAAATCAACTCCAAGGTCATGGGAAAGAGACTTATGGAAAAAAGAATTTCCTTTCCCATAGGTATTTTTTCTATAGCCAGACTCCCTAAAATACTGAAAAACAGGAGGTTAAAGAACCTTCCGAAATATAAAAGGGTAAAACGGGAGCCGTATAGGATTCTTGCAAAGGAAAATCCCAGTGCCGGAAAAAAGTAGGCTAAAGGAGTGGTCTTTACCGGTTTTTGCAGGGTAAAGCCGTAGCCCTTTTCTTTGGCAAAAAACGAAGCCTTCTGCCTCTCCTCCACCTGTTTTCGATCAATATGCATGCCGAAAACCGTAGCCTCCTCCGGCTTCCCGTCTCCGGTCCAGTCATCTATCTCCTCATCCTCCTTCCGGATTCGAAGATTTCCATCTTTATCATACAGCTTTCCTCCCTGTCCCAGCATTTCCGAAGACAGCGCATAGGCACTGACATAATGCAGAACCTCATCCGGGGCGGATAGGGGCATTAAAACAAAGGAATACAGGGAACCCAGAATCATCATGCTCAGAAAATAAATCTGTGCAAGCTTCATTTTCCTACGAAAAAGAAAGAAGAAAAAGCCTGCTGCAAAGGCAAGGGAAATCAAACTAAGGAAAATGGTCTCCCGCAAAAATACGGGGTGCTCCTTCCATAAGCTTAGTAGATTCGTCATTTACTGTCCTCCTGCTCTACTTCCAAATGCTTTTCCCTTTCTCTTTCTTTTCTCTCCTCCAGGGCCATATCCTGCACAATTCGATTCACCTTTTCCTCCAGCTTACCCAATTCCACATGGGTATGGAAAAGCCGCAAAAGCAGAATAAAAATCACCAGCAAAAAGAGAAAATTCGGGGTAGAATAAATCCCCAGACTTCTGGCCATAAAATCCGGCACAAAGGGAAAAATGGCAAAAACAAGCAAAAGAATGGAAAAGAGTAACCAAAAGATACTCTCTTCAATTCGCATCTTTGCCTTTTTGATGGAACGATGTAAAAACAGACTGGTTCCCAGGCAGACCAATATGATAATCACTCTAAATAAAGGACTCATAAATTACTGTTTTTCCCTTTCTTTGGAAAACTTCTTTCGGAAATACTGGGGATTCACGGTAAAAGCAAACACCCAGCTTTTCGGAAGCTTATGATAGCGTTTTCCCAGTTGATAGCCAAGAAAACGAAAGGCGGTTTTATAAAGGAAGGGGAGGATCAAAAGAGCCTTCTTCTCCTGCCAAAGCTTTCCTATACTTCTCTTCAGGTACTTCATTCCTTCCTTTTCCGCAGGAATTTTTGAGAATATCTCCCTATAGTCCCTGTGGGACACCCCAAGGTCAAAGTTTCTATGGAACTGATCCATGGCGGAAAAATGATGGGAATGCCAAACCTCCGCCCTTGGGCAATAGGCTGTTTTTCCTCCCGCTTCCTGCATCCTTGCGGCATAAATCATATCCTCATTAAAAATGCTGGGCTCGGAAAAGCCTCCTAGACTTTGAAACAAATCCTTTTTATACATACAACAGACATTGGACTGGAAAAAGCATTTGATGCCAAGCTTCGGCAGCTGCTCTATGCCGCAAATCTTCGGCTCCGTTCCATAGTTAAAGCTCCTGGAAAGCACCTCGTCAAAGGAGCTTTGCTCGTCGGTAAGCTGTCTTCCGTAAACCGCTCCGATTTTTTCCTCCCAAGAAAATGCTTCCAGCAATTCCTTGGTACAAGAGCTATCTTTTGGAACCGCATCCTCCGTCATACATAGAAAAAAAGGCGCATCCGAAAAAGATACCCCCAGGTTTCTGGCGTAAGCATGGTCAAATTCTTCTTTCTTGATATGTTTTAAAAGGTAAAGCTCCGGATTCCTTCCCTCCAATAAGGACTTGGGAAAAAGAGCTTCTTCCGTGTTAATCAAAATGATTTTTCGTGGAGGAACTTCCTGCTTTTCCAGGGCATCCAACAATCTTTTGCATTTCTCATCCGGCTTATAAGTGGGGATGATGACATCATAGTTTTGCTTCTGACTTTGGGCATTTTCCTGCATTTCCTACCTCCTTTTGGCATTTTAACATGGGCTCTTTAGAAAAGAAAGGCTATAGTTTTGGCTTCTGCTTCTACTTTGCTATAGCTCTTCGCCTCATGAGGAAGAAACCGAGAATGAACTGCCCTTAAATTCTCCCTTCCCGTGTCCCGTAACAAAGAAGAAAAGGAACAAAAAGACCATCATGGAGAGAAAATGCAGACTTCCGGAAAAAAATCCTCCCATAGCCACCACCGGATTTACCGTAAAAAAGGAAAGCAGACTGGCAATGCCATAGCCGATAAATACCCATTTTTGCTTTCGCTTTAAAATCAAAAGATAGTACTCCGTGTTAGCCAGAGCATAGAAAGCTCCGCCCAAAATCAAAATGCAGAAGGTACATCTTTCTCCTGTAAACTTTCCGAAAAAGCCGCTGCCAAGAATCCACTCCAAAATGCTGAGAGCCAGGCCGGAAAAAATCAGGGCCAGAAGAAAAAGTACCAAGGACAGTAAAGCTACCTTTTTAAACAAGGCATTTTCCTGCTTTCGAAAGGCTTTTTCCTTCCCGGTCTGAAAAAGGACCGCCAACTGCGGAAGGGCCGGGCGGATAATAAAGTTAGCCAAAAGATAAATAAAGTTTCCGGGCATAAAGAGGAGATTAAAAATACCGGAACGGGAAGAGCCGTAGACCTGATCCACCGCATATTTGCTGGAAGAAAAAACATAAAAGTCTAAGAACACGGAAAGAAAGAGGGTGAAAACCTCCTTCCATAGCTTTACTAAATCCGACTTGCCGAGACTCTTTTCTTCCCCCAGGGGCTTGGTGGCTTTTAAAGGGAGAAAGGAAAAGAGAAAGAAGGAGGCCGCCTGTGCCAGATTCATAGCAATGGCTCCCAGGAAAAGATTTTTAGTGATTAAAAGAAAAATCAGCAAAGCCAGGACGGAAAAAACCGTGCGAAGAAACATGGATTGCCCTGCCTTATACAAGACGCCCCTTCTTTGCAGCTCCGACTCATACACATCACAAAAGGCATCCCCTATTTTAAAAAGGCATAGGAAGAATAATATCAGGCTCTTCTCCCCGGTATAAAGCCCGCTACCATACTGAAAAAGAAGAAAAAGCACAGCCAAAATCAGAGCCAATCCTCCGGTAAGACTGCGAAACTGCCTATACTGGCGGAAAGAAAACTCTCCCTTCATATCCGTGATATGAAAAGGCCGAAGTCCAAAATAAGCCACAATGAAAAACTGTTGTCCCAAAGTAGAGTAACCGAAGCCAAAGATTCCTCCCTGCTCCTCTCCCCCTAAACGAAGGACAAAGAAAGCCAGCACCATGGAAGCCAAGGCATAGCACATACTGCCTATTCCGTTCCAAAGCACATCATTTTTCATAAAGGAAGGCTTC